>JAYVSP010000248.1:0-10628 GCA_043775215.1 Planctomyces sp.
CAGACAGCCACAAGCCGACACGTGATGGATTTCGCAGTCAACTGGCGATTATTCTCGATGGCCAAATCCATTCGGCACCGAACATCGAATCGGCCATTCGCGATCAAGGGCAGATCACCGGCAACTTCTCGCAGAAGGACTTGAATGCACTCGTCAATGTGCTGAATGCCGGTGCCCTGGAGCTGCCGATCAAGCCAGAACCGATCAGCGAATTCACGATCAGTCCGACTTTGGGGATCGACGTGCAATACAAGGGAATGTTGGCACTCTGGGTGTCGTCGCTGGCCGTGTTCGTGTTCATGCTGGTGTATTACCGGTTTTCCGGCGTGATCGCGGATGTGTCGCTGATTTTGAATTTGGTGCTGATCCTCGGTTCGATGGCGATCTGCAATGCGACTTTCACGCTTCCCGGCCTGGCCGGCATGGTGCTGACGATTGGTATGGCCGTCGATACGAACGTGCTGATTTACGAACGCATGCGTGAAGAAATGGCCCGAGGCAGCAGCTTGCGGATGACGATCCATAACGGCTTCGACAAGGCCTTGTCGGCGATCGTGGACTCGAACATCACGACGCTGATTGCTGCGGTTATTCTGTACATGATCGGTACCGACCAAATCCGCGGATTTGCGGTGACGCTCTTTATCGGCATCTCAATGAGTATGTTCTCGGCCTTGTACTTTGGCCATCTGATGTTCGACATCGCGGAGCGGAAACGCTGGGTCCGAGAATTGAAGATGGGCAAGTTGATCGGCGTCACCACATTCGATTTCATCGCCCAGATGAAGGTCGCCGTCATTTTCTCCGTGTCGTTTATCGTGCTGGGCGTGGTGCTGCTACTCGCACGCGGCACCGACAGTTTGGACATTGATTTCAGCGGTGGCTCGATGGTGACGTTCCAGTTCAAGGAACCGCAGCAAATCGACGACGTGCGAAACAAGCTCAACCGCAATAGTACCTTCAGCAGCAGCATGTCGCTCGAACGACTGGCTTTGGCTGAGGAAAGTACATCGGCCGAAATCGGGCGACAGTTCCGATTGAGAACGAAGGAACAAGACGTCAATAAGATTCGCGACGGAATTTCCGAAACGTTCAAGGACAGCCAATATGAATTGAAACGCGTCACGCTGAACTTCACGGCACCGACTTCGGCCGGCGCGAAGGAAGTCTCGCTCAACGAAACGCGAAACTTGAACCCCAATGCTATCGTGGTGAGCCAATCTTCCGATCGACTTCCCGCCGCACAAGGCGACGACGAACTGAAGACCGAAGGCAAGGACTCTCCGAAAGCAGCCGACAAGACAGAGAAGTCGGTCGCCGCTGACAAACCAGCCGCTGACAAAGAGGCTGATGAAAAGAAACCGGCCAGTGAAGCCAAAGACACGGAAAAGAAAGACACGGAGAAGGCCGACGGCGATAAGAAAGCCGGCGCCACTGCCGACACGAAATCTGACAAAGACAAGCCCGCCGAGACGAAGGCGGAGACTGAAGAACAGCCGAAACCTGCCAAGACAAAATCTGCCCCGCCAAAAGCGCCCGTCAAGATTCCCGATGAGCCGGAGATTCCTGAAACTTCATCAGATTCGAGTAGTGATCCGTACGCTGGCGGTCAACATTCGCAACTCTCGTTCAGCAGTGAGATTACCACGTCCACGGCAGGAGCTTACCTGCTCTATGAATTGCAAAAAATCAACAAGTCCTACACAGAGCCAGACGCTCTGTTTCGCATCACCGGGTTGGAAGGTTCCGGAACAAAAGCCAAAGAGGACTCCAACGTCGTCCGTAACTACAGCAAGATGTTACTGGAAACTCGCAACAACGTGTCGTCCGCTGATTTGTCACAAGCACTGGCTGCCATGAAGCAGACAATGGCCACGACACCGATCTTCGAGGAAGTGAGTAACTTCGCCAGTTCGGTGGCTGAAGACATGCGCTACTTGGCGGTCTTGGCCTTGCTGGCCAGTGGCGTGGCAACGGTCATCTACTTGTGGTTCCGGTTTACGAAGGCAGACTTCGGCGTCGCGGCGGTCATCGCGGTGTTCCACGATGTGCTGTTCGTGCTGGCCACTCTGCCGATGGCCTACTACTTGTCGCAAACACCGCTCGGTCCGCTGTTGGGCTTGGACGACTTCAAGCTGAACCTATCGATCGTTGCCGCGTTCTTGACGATCATCGGGTACTCGCTGAACGACACGATCGTGATCTTCGACCGAGTTCGTGAAATCCGCGGACGCAACCCGATGCTGACGCCGCAGATGGTCAACGATAGCGTCAATCAAACCCTGTCACGCACGATTTTGACCGCCACCACTGTGTTCATCGTCGTGGCGATCTTGTACTTCGTCGGCGGCGAGGGGATTCACGGTTTCGCGTTCTGCATGTTGGTCGGCACTATTGTCGGCACGTACAGCACGGTCTTCATCGCCAGTCCATTCCTGCTGTGGATGATGAACCGCGAACGACAACGCGGTCTCACCAACCGCCCATAGCCAGACTGTAGTACAAGCATCCAGTTGCACGCGAACACTTAATTCTTGGGTTTTCGTGTCGAATGGACGTTGCAATCTGGACGCTTGCACTACGGGCTATACGCCCGCGGCACCCACCCCGCCACCCTGCCCACCGATGAAATCAATGAACATCGAGATCAACATTAGCAATGCCAAGCAGGATTTTGGTGCGTTTGAAGAACTACTTTGTGCATCACAACAGGGCTGCGATCTAACGCTCCCGCGATGATGCCAATTGCGTTCAATTGGTCGATGGGCTGGACGTTTTCCCTCGCCATTTGCACCACAGAGCGTTGTTCAACGAATGTGTCAGACTGCGTCTCAATAACGAGTTAGCAAAATAGCATGACCGCCAAAATCTTCCAGCGAGCAACAACGAACTCGCGCGGTATGTCGAATTTATGAAGGAAGAGAACAAGATTCTGCGGTCGCGGATTCGTGGTCAGGTCCACACGAAGCCCGATGAGCGGTCGCGGCTCGTGAAGCTTGGCAAGGCGCTGGGGCAGGCGATCGAAGAAGTGATCACGCTCATCACCACGAATGCGACTGCGTTTTGGCAATGTCCATCCACGGCTGTAATTCTCGCGCTGTTTGCCTTCGATCATGCTTGAGCGATCACATTCGCGTCGTATCCAGCCGTGACACTTGCCTGTCGTGTTGAAACATCGCTCCGTGGCATTGAACCGGCTTTTGGTGGTTGATGCGTTGGCTGAACGGCGAGAGTTCGCGCTGTCAGCGACGAGGAGAGATCATCATGAAGTTCTGGCCGTCCTTCAGATTCGGTGCGAGACGACGAGCGTACGCGATCGTGCGGGCTTTGCGGACAATCGATACGGCGTTTGCGTTGAACATGGTTCGGCGATTGGCCGCTGATCTGGAGCGTGACCTTGCGGAGGTTCTGCGGAGCGGGGCCTTTGAAGATGTCGTGGTTGAACTCCACAACGCGGCCACCGGGAAGTCACTGAGTTTTCGGATCGCAGAGTCCGGTGAGTTGCTGGACCGAGGCGGTCGAGTCGTTCAACCGTTGAATGAGACCGGGGCGAAGCCGCGAGGCCGATGGGACGCTCGATTGTTTGTGAAGTTATGCCCACAGGTCGCGCGCGACGAAGATCGCCAGAAGCTGAGTCTGGAGTGGCGACCTGCGTTTCGCGGTGTTGATCGGCAACCGATCGCGACAAATCGCCGCCGACTACGTGTTGTCTCGACCGGACAGCGCGGATTCGCGTTCGGCGTTTCGGTGGATTCGGGTCCAGCCCTGCGCGACGTCTTCTTGCACGCCAGCGATGCCCCTCCGGGGTTTGCCTTCGGCGTGGGTCAGTTCGTCAGCGCGGAGATTGTTCAGACCGGCAGCGGAAGCCAGGGACGCCGAATTCGGCGGGCGTGACCCGATGCGCTGTTCGCGATTCGGCGAACGCTCAATCGATCTCGTTCGGAAATATCCGAACCAGTTCCTTCCGAGAGATCACAACTGTTGTGATCTCCGACGCACCATTCATAGTTTTCAAATTTGGTATCCCTCCAATTTGCAAAGGGTTTCAGCAATTCCGCGTGTGAACGCCGCGATGCCACAAGGAGTTTGGCACGGAGCTCGCCTAGAGGATGCGACACAAACATTTTCAATCCTCGAAGCTAGGAGTTCCGTCATGTTGCATTCCAATTCTCGTTCGTCGCTCGCGTCTCGATTCTGTTCCTTGAGCGTGCTGAGCTATTCGTGCAGTGATTTTGTCAGTTGGTTTCACAAGCAGATTGCGGACAACATCGTAGCGGTCGAGGCTCCGCCGGTCGCGCGAGGCAATGACATCGGAATGGAGCTTTGGCTATCCGATGATCGCGAGGTTCAAGATGCCGTTCTGGATAACGGAGATGTCGAGGCCCATCGTTTCGTCTACGGCTACGAGCTCGACTTGATCGAGGCTCGCGAGGTTTCCACGCATGTACCTCGGCCAGAGCTTGATGGAGAAGATCATCCACAGAGTCCCCCGGAATTCGCCGAGTTGATCGTTGAGTGGCAGAGTGACGGGACACCGATCGCGCGAGTGGCTGGACCGCCATTGCTGCCCTCGATCGACTGGAATCAGAGCCGTCGCCAGTTTCGAGAGCTGATGGCGCTGTCGATGGGTGATGCGCAGGCAGCGACTTGGGTGAAGCGGGCATTCTCGGAAGCGAAGACCTGCGAACTCGCAGCGAATTGGCGGTACTCAGCCTTAGCCAAGTTCCTGCGGGCCATGGTGACCAGGCAGTCGAACTTCTTTCGCCAAGGTCATCTGCATGGATTGAAGGCGGCTTGCCGTTTGACTCGTGAGATGCTCGCCACAGATTTGAATTGGTCGGCAAGCGTGGTCGGGAGGGCCGCGAAGGGCAAGACGCTTGTGACCCCTTGGAATGAGACAGTCCCCGTTGAGAAGCTGCTCGACGGCGGCCGTAGCCAAGAGGCCACCGCAATCGTTGAAGGTCTGACGTTGATCCTTCGTGACGAGGATGTTCGGTCACCCCGGAGTGATGACTTTCTCGCAGCCACATTGTTCGAGCGATTCAGATTTCAATTGGCTCGGCGCACGGTCGCGAAGATTCGTCGAGATTCCGGAATTCCTTCCGCTCACGCGCGTCGTCGTGGCGGTGCGAGCCCGCATCAACGTTCAGTGGCCTGACGGTGATGCGGCAGGAGATCGCAACCAACTCGTGCCACGTTTGCGGCGCGACACCGGCACTTCAATCGGTTTGGCCGACAGGCGGCTTTGTGGCATCACATCCGTTGAGAGCAGTGGCTCGCGGTGTTGGTTTCCGCGTTTGCGTTTTTCACGTTCGTTTGCAAAGTCTGGAGGTGTGGTATGTCACGACGATCGGACTCCTCGAATCTGTCATGGGAACTTATCGGCCTGCGAGCCAAGCCTCGGCGTCGTTGGCCGCGCCGGTTCTTATGGCTGGGAACCTGGATGGTGTGCTTGGGGTATGCGTTGAAGTTGGCGTGGTTCGCGCTGGGAGGCAGCATCCAAGTTCATTTGGTCTACGATCGAACGCTGCCACCGTTCTCGCAGAGCACTGAAGCTCAGCCCGCCGACGTGACGCCCGATTTGCCCGCGAAGTTGGAAGACCAAGTCAACGCCTTGGAGCAGGAACTCCAACTGGAACTGCAACACGTTCAGCGTGCCATCGAGCAGATCGTTCCGCGATCGGCGGAGCGTGACGAGTTGGAATTGCACTTTCGGACGCTTTCGACGCGCGAGTTGTTGGAGTGGTTACCGGTCTGGATGACCCAACATGGCTACTCGATTCCGAGCGAGGTGCAGCTTCGATTGACGGTCAGCCGCCGGCGCTTGGCTCAGTTGGAACAGGCGCTGTCCGAGCTGGGCCGCCACTCGTGACGTGCTTTGTATGCGACTTCTGTGGATTGGCAACGAACCGGCTTTGTGTGTCACTAGCCCCGCTCGATTCCCTCCGATCCGCGACTCGATGTGAGTCACGGCGGAGGGAAATCGGGCTTCAGGCGATCCCTCTTCCGAAAGGCTTTGCCATGAATCGCATCCTACTTCATCGACTGAGTGTCTCGTGGATCGGTTGGTCCTGTGTTGTCATCGGCGTCGCGCTGTCCGCGAACGTCTCGCTGGCCGACGATCCGACGCCTCCGGAAGTGCTCCGCGGCCGCATCAAGCAGCTTCGCACCTGCTTGGAGCGGACGAGCCTGAGCCTGGAGGAATCGGACGCGCCGGAATTCGTGAAGCAGTACCAACGACTCGCGTCGGCGTACGGCGGAGCGGCCGAGTCCACCGAGCAATGCTTCCGCGATCTGGGGGCGGCCCGGATCAAGGTCCGCATCGCGCGGCAGGTGTTGGCTCGGCTCGCAGCGCCGGACTCCGAGCGGCAACTGGAACGCGAACGAGCGGACCAGATTCGCCAAGGAGTACAAGCCGGACGCGAGGTGCTGCTCAGCCGGATGGCGGAGTTGCAGCCGAAGGACACCGAGACTGCGGCTGCTCCGAACGCGCTGGCCGAACTGTCAATGCTGGTCGAACGCATTGAACAGCTCGACCAATTGGTCGGAGCAGGCGAAGCGTCGCTGAGCAGCGTCGCGTCGTCGCAGAACTTGGCGGGTCCGCTGGATGCCATTGATCGGCAATTGTCCGACGACGAGCAGGTCTTGAAGCTGCAAGCCCGCTTGATCTCGGAACTCGTCGAGCAGCGAACACGCGAGATGCAGCGAGCGTTGGGATACCTGGAACTCACCGCATCGCTTCCCGAAGAGGAAGTACGTCGGCTGCGTGACGCTCGCCGCAACCTGCGCGGACTCGTCGAGCAGATCGACGCGACCCGCTCGGCCACGCGCAGCGCGGTCACCGCCGAGTCGGAACGACCAATCGGCGCTGAGAGACGCGATCCGCAACAGCTTCGCGAACGAGCGGAAGCCTTGCTCGCACCACGCCGCGCCCTCTCGGCTCGCTGATGTGATGTCGCTTGCAACGTGGCGCACGCGGCTCGCGTGCGCCACGAACTCCTCAGTGCAAATCAGCCGGACCGCGCTAGCCCGCATTATTCATGGCATCCCGATTGGTGGGCAACGGACTGCCTGCCGAGCCCTGACCGTGAGGGAGGGGTTAAGCCGCGATCTCCCGCTCCCTTACGGTCGGGGCTCGGTGTCGCTCGGGAATAATGCGCGCTAGCGTCCGGTTCGAGAGCTGATCGACATTCCGAACCGGACGCTAGCGCGTTCCGGCTGATAAACCGACTCCGACGGCTTGGCTGTCACGCAGTACGAATTCCCTTCACTTGGTTCCCTCTTTCCTTCACTCCACTCACTGAAAGGCAATGATCATGAGAATCTCCACACACACGATCCTGACCAGTTCCGTTCTGACGACGGCCATCCTGCTGCTGGGCAGCGCGAACGGCTTGGCCGACGAGCCAACGTCCGCAACCCGGCTGGCACAAGTGCGCCGAGCACAAGCCCTCGTGACCGACCTGCAACCGCAACTTCGCATGGCCTCCACGCGGCTGCTGGCGGAGTCGCTCGACCGCAGCCGGCAGATCGGCGAGCACGCGCAGTGGCTGAGTACGACGGAGTTCGAGTTGCAACAGATCCAATCGCAGTTGTCGGAGCGGCGTCATCAACCCGGAGCGGACGCCTTCCAAGATGCGGCCGGTCTGGAGCAAGCGAAGTCCGAGTTGTGTCAGCATCGCGAACAGTTGCAGGCCCAACACCGAACGCTCGCGCAAGAGCACGTCGTTCGTCTGGCGGAGTTGCAGCGCCCCGATCGGCCGACCCGCTCCGGCACGCAACGCGACGCGCTCTTAAGCGTTCTCAACTCGCAACGCCCACTCGCCCCTGTGTCCCCAGCCGGACAGCCGATCCGAGTGGAAGTCGCGAAGCCGATCGCTCCCGTTCTGCCCCCGAACGCCGCGTCCGATTCGTCGGCATCGCAGTCCCCCCCAATCGGAATGCCACCCCCCATTCACCGCGAGGGTTCGCTCCCCCTCTGCCCACCCCGTGGCAAGCACCGGTGATTCCGTCCGTTCTCACATCCAAGCAAAACGGCTCCAACTCTCCAGGAAGAGTTGGAGCCGTTTTCGTTTCCCAACGTGGTCGCTGCGTCTCGCATCGAACGAAGCCCAAAGACATCCACCGAACCACAACGGCCGCCGGTGCTCTGCGACGCGCTCCTCGGTGGTAACTGGCTGTGCATTTTCTATTTCCGAGACCACGCATGAACATCTGCAGGATGAAATTTCATAAATCAAATTTCAGATTTCTTCGCATTTGAGATCTGAAATCTCGGAAACAAAAATGCTCAGAGTCTAAACTGGCGTCCATCTGAAGGTCCAGACAGTTTCAACGGCCTCGATGGCGGCCGGTGCTCTGCGACGGTCGGTTTTGTAAACCGAGTTGTCGGAGAGTGTTGGGTGGGGATTTTGCCCAACCCGGTGGGGTTTTGCAAGTTCCTGGAACAGAAATCTGAAAGGCTCGGTCATGCGTGACACTCAATCGAAGTACAGCGACGGAGTTAGGCCGTTGCCCAACCCTCTCGGAGCAGATTGGTCTCAGGTGGGGTTGGGCGGATGGCGGAAGTGATGGCACAGTTGGTCCAAGCGCTGGCGGCAGGTGTTGCCAAAGTCTTGGTGTTCAACGTGCTCTTCCCACAAGGCCAGCAGTTTGCCAAACCAGCCCTGCGGAATCGAGACAGAACCGTCGGAATGTTGCTGGAATTGTTCAGGACGCAGATGTCCTTCGTGGCAGATTCTCAGCATCCAACGATCGACCTACGGAACGCGGTACGGCTCGATCAAGTCGCAGGCCAGTGAGGGGCGACCGGGACGCAGTTCGTGATAGACGCCTTGAGTCGGTTCCAGACCGCAAGCTCGGATCTCGACTTCCATTCGATTGGCTAGCCAGGTGTAGCCGAGGCTCAGCAGCGAGTTGACGGGATCGCGCGGCGGCCGGCGGTTGCGCGTCGTGAAGCTCCAGGGTGGTTGCAACAGTTGGCCCAGCAGATCGAACCAGCACGCGCTGGCCTGGCCTTCGACGCCACGCAATTCCTCCAGTGAGCGGACCGACCGAGTGCGATTGAGCATTTGCGCCAACGCCGTGTCGATTGCTCCGGCGGCTCGTGCGCCATGCCGTTGATAGTGCCGAGCGGCGTCGCGCTGGCTCTGAATCTTGTCACGAACCAGTTCACACGCGAGCGGCAGACGCGCGGCGAGATCACGGCAAGTCTCATGCTGCGCGCGGCGCAGGTTGGCGGAGGCGTCTTGATCCAGCACCAGTTGGCCACGGACCTCGTGGCCAACCGGAGACAGCAGCACGGCGTTGATGCGATGAGTGCCGCCGGGATCGGAGACGAGGCAGACGGCACGCACTTGAGCGGTTGAGCGGCACAAGACTCCGTGGTCCGGTTGATCGGAAGCCAGTCTCCACGCTTGAACGATAATGAAAGCCGGTTCCCAACGGGGCGAAACTTCGGCGATGACACCGGAGTTACGCCCCGTTGGGGCTTGCCGACGTTCGTCGTTCCGTCACCCAGGGCTGTGCCCTGGGCTATCGAGTCTCGCCCCGTTGGGGCAAGGCCGCGAAACAAAACACACGAGTTTTCGGCCTACACCAGATCCCTCCAAGATCAACTTTGCATCACCCCGGGGTTAGACTCCTTCGTTGTCGGTTCCGAAAGTTGTTGCAGGAGACTCAAGTCTTCGCGGACGAGAGGCCGGGTGTTTACATCAGCCTCATTGAAATCTCGCGGCGTAACGACATCAACATTTGCCCTACTTTTTTGAAGGCCGCCATGACGAAAATCATTCGATCGCTGTTCCATTGGTCGGTTCTCACGCTGCTTGTCGCGACACTCACAACTGGATGCGATAGCCAGCCCAAACCCCAGCAGCCCTTCGAGACCCTGAAACCGATCACTGACGAGATCACGAAGCCAGTTCCCAGCGACCCGCCCTCGGATCTTTCCGGGGAAACGGCGTTACCGGATTCGAGTTCGCCCGTTCTGCCTTTCTCGGTCGAATTGCAAGCACCGTTTACGTTTGAAGGGGTGCCGGGCCTGCATTCATATGCCTTTGCTCAGGCGGATGTCGAGGGGACGAAGTGGCTCTTCGTGACCGGTCGCACGGGTGGCCTGCACGGCTTTGAAGCACCGACTCCAGCGAATCCGGCCACCAGCTTTCCACGTCAAGATGCGAATGATCGCATTTGGGTCATCGACATTCCGAATCAAAAGACATGGTCTCTGGAAATCTCCGCGCTCGCTCAAATGGATCCTCCGTTACCGGCCTCGATCGACACCTTCCAGTGGCAGTCGAGCAACGCGCTGACGTGCCAACTCGGCGACAAGTTGTATATCGCCGGCGGCTACGGTTACTCGCCGAACGCTCAGACGACCGGTCAGAGCATGACCTTCGGTGCGCTGACCGTGATGAATGTCACTGATGTGATCAAGGCGGTGATGGCTCAGCAGTCCATCGCGCCGCATGTGAGCCAAGTTGTCGATCCGCGAATGAAATTGACCGGTGGCGATTTGCTGCCCTATTACGGATCGCTCCCCAAAGACGAAACTGCGGCGACGGACTCCACGGCGGCTTCCGTTCAACTCTTTTGTGCGGTGTTCGGCCAATCGTTCGACGGACTTT
>JAYVSP010000249.1:0-9290 GCA_043775215.1 Planctomyces sp.
CTCCGGCCTCCGTAGCCAGAAACCGCGCACTCAAAATCACGCGCAAACCCAAACGTACCAATACCAATCGCCTCATTTTTCAAAAAAAGTTCGGTTTAAGACGGATTTTAGAACGAATCTGACGAACTCAGGTGTCACAATCGCATCGTAGGCTTGGCCATTCAAGAAGGTTTTGGCCGCTTGGCTGACCGCTGGTTGCAGAACGCACGCCAATCGGTGGTGAGTTTATCCCAGTTCGTTTCCCAGACGGGCTGCAAATGAGGTCCGAGATCGGTGGAGCTCGCGGCCTCGAGCCGTTCGAAAAGTGTGGCCAAGTTCGATTGATAGCGTTTCTCGCTAAGCAGCATTTGCCACAGCGTTCCCGCTTGCCAGTATTGGCCGAGCAGAATGCGGCGACCGTTGCACAATTCGTTCAGTGGGACTTGCCCCTTGGCCGAGGTGAGTCCTTCCGCGATCACGTCATCGAGATTCGCTTGCGGATGAAACTGGAGTTGGAAATATGTGGCCAGCCCTTCGTGCAGCCATTCGCCATGACACGGAAATCGGGAGGCTCGGCAGAGGTAGCCGTGCAAGAACTCATGAGTGAAGACCGGCCGCAGCGAACCGTACTCGGCATCCCACGACGAACTGCTGACCCCTTGCAGCGTGAAGCCGGATGATTCCGGCGGCTGCACCAACACGTTCAACCGTCGAGCATGTCGCGGGACGAAGCCACGGTACTCCGCTCCGGTCTGGAAGACGATGAGCAACGGCCCGCGTGCCGGCTCCGCGAGGAACGGTAATTCCCGCCGCACCTGCGTGGCGATCGCACCGCAATGTGCGGCCAAGCGTTCCATTTCGAGCGACTTGGCGTTCGTCACCAACTGCACGTGGCGAGTTTCCAACGTGCGGACCTCGTGGGACGTTTTTTCCACCTGCCCAGGAGTTGTGGGCAGATTGGAAAGCTGCCCCATGCCAGGAAACGCGAGTCGTGCGACCAAATCGGCGGGCGTAAATGAGTCACGCGACGTCGGCGCCTCTTCGGACCACATCGTGTCGACCGTGACCTCCCCTTCATCTCGCAGCCGAAAGCCGATGAAACGTACTTTGTCCCAACGCGGGATGCGGCCTTCACTCCAGACAAACCAATCCAGCGGCAACAACAGCTTTTGCCAGCCGACGTGAGCCACATCGACTCGCCGCCAGAAGTAGGCTGTGCGGTCTTCTTCGATCAGCCGCAACTCCAGTTCGACCGCCGGATGCTCTTTCGCTTCGGCCACTGTGCGGTGTAACCATAAGCCGAGCGATTCTATCTTCGGCCAATCGACATTGATGACCTCGGGATTCGTGACGAAGCCGCCTCCTGCCGGAGCCGTCAACCGCAGTGCGCGGCCCTGCGGCCGGGGATCGCCGCTCTCGGCCTGTGTCTCATTAGGCTTCCAGGCTTCCAACCGCGACTTCGACAGCGGCGTGAATTGATCCTTCAGCGATCCATCGAACGTCAGCAGTTCGCGGCCGAACACGCTCGATGAAAGCACCAACCAGAGCAGCACAAAACAGGTTGCCCGCGAATAGTCGCGACTCGCGCCTGTGTCATTCGTCATTGGAAACTCCACTCCTTAGAATACCGCCGTTCCTGACCTCTGACTTCTGACCTCTGATTTTTGAGTCTGTCATGTATTTGCGAATGGCCAAACGAGTGCTCTTGGAAACCAACAAGCGGCTGGTCGCTAAGTTTGCGTGGAACATGGGGGTCAAAGGGACGCTGTCGGTGTTGAAGTACAAACGCCGGCTGAAGCGCGGCGAATTCTTTCCGCCGTTCTTGTACGTCTCGGTCATCAATTCGTGCAATCTGAGATGTCAGGGGTGTTGGGTCGATGTGGCGGCCAAGCAGGAAAAAATCAGCCTCGACGCCTGGAATCGGCTGGTCCGCGAAGCCAAAGAAATGGGCAATGTCTTCTTTGGCGTGGTCGGTGGCGAGCCATTCATGCATCCGCAGTTGCTGGAGATGCTGGCCGCTCATCCCGACTGTTACTTTCAGGTTTTCACGAACGGCCACTTCATCACCGACGACGTCGCGAAAGAACTGCGCCGGCTGGGAAACGTCACTCCGCTGATCAGTGTCGAGGGGTCCGAGATCATCAGCGACGAGCGCCGCGGACGTGACGGAGTGCTCAGCAAGACCATGCAAGGGATTGAAGCTTGCTTGCGGAATAACCTACTCACCGGCGTCTGCACCAGCGTCTGCAAGACGAACATCGACGACCTGGTCACCGAGAAGTGGGTCGATCGGCTCATCGAAATGGGCGTGTTTTACACCTGGTTTCACATCTATCGGCCGATGGGTCCGGATGCCTGTCCCGACTTGTGCCTCACCCCCGAAGAGCAACTTCGCGTGCGCAAGTTCGTCGTCGAGATGCGAGCGAAAAAGCCGATTGCGATTGTCGACGCCTATTTCGATGGCGAAGGCCGAGCGCTGTGCCCGGCCGCAACCGGAATCAGTCATCACATCAACCCATGGGGCGACATCGAGCCGTGTCCAATCGTTCAATTCGCACGCGAGTCGATTCACGATACGTCCCGCACGCTCAAAGAAAAATTCTTGCAGTCGGAATTCTTGAGTGACTTCCGCTCGCTGGCTCAGAAAACGACGCGCGGCTGCATCGTGCTGGAACGTCCCGACCTGCTGCATCAACTCGTCGTGCTGCACGAGGCGAAAGACACGACCGCTCGGCACACCGCGCTGGCCGAGTTGCAGGCAATGACAGTCCGTACCTCGCAGTACAACCCCGGCCAGGAAATCCCCGAAAAGAGCTGGGTCTATCGCCTGCTGAAGCGCTACCTCTTTGCCGACTTCGGAGTGTATTCCGGCCATGACCACAGCCAGTCATCAGCACCGGGAATACTCGGAGCGAAGAACTGAGGCCGAGCCATCAGGCATCACTGGCCTGCTCGGAAATCCAGTCCTCCAGATCGCGGACAGACTCCAACTCGCCAAGCCGATCGCTGAGGCGGTCAATGGATTGTGCGGACAGTTGCTCGACTTGTTTCCGTATGCGAACGAGCAGGCGTCCAAATTGTCGCTTCATGATCCGCCTCTGCGGCTGGCTCAAAGCCGGCCGCGCCGCAGAACTCTTCCAACAAACCACTGACACCACCTGCGACCTCGCCGCATGACCCCAACAATTTTAGAATCCGCCCGAAGCAAAGAGCGGTTCGTTCGATCCGTCGTCGCTGCTCTGCTCTACAACAAACACATTGAATCATCGAAAACTCGATGACCCGATGCTGCCTTGGATATCCTTGGGGAGCCTTCGGCCGCGGAATGTAATCGATGTGCAAGTTGGTTGGCTTCGAGGAATTTCACCAGGCTCGCTCGGTGTTCAACATAACGAGCTGCGAGCTGCGCGAAAGTGCCGGGGGACAATAGAAGATCGACCAGTTCATTCAGAGCAGCAGTATCGAGACGACAATGGTCCTCGCAACGCCGGCGTGGGAGGCTGAATGCGTCGCAGAACGAATCTCCGCGAGAACAGTTCGAGACGAGAATTGCAGGGTTCCCGTGGGCTAAATGCAGCATGTTGCCATGGAGACGCCAGCCGATCGCACCGAGGCTATCCTCGACAAGTTGCCGGTAAGGTGCCAGAGAATATTCATAGAGCGTGGAGACCGGACTTTGCCAAAAGGGAATCCAACGTTTCAGAAACAGATCTTTGTCTTGCTGTGCGGCAATGATGGGTGACAAGCCGCGTTCGCGCAAGATCGAAATCAGGCGTCGTACGTTGTCGCGTTGTCCTTTGCGGACGGTGACGACGACTTGCTTTGTTGACGAGGCAGGCCGCTGTGACCACGTGGGGGAAAGGCTGCGGAATATTGTCGGGCATCCGGTCATTCGGATGTTCCGAATGCCAGATTGGTCGAGCGCCTCGGCAGTGCGCGGATCACGAACGCTGCCGACTTCGCAGCTTGCGTGGATGATCCGCAGTTGCTCAAGAGTGTCCGCTTGGAAGCCGTTGTCTTCGCCATCGTGACGTGTTGTTCCCACCCCAATCGGAATGATTGGGACACGCACTTGGCGAAGCTGCTTAGCGGTGAACATCCAGCGTCCCGGACATGCCATGTTTCGATACCACAGATTGGTGCCCATAATGACTGCGGCTTCGCAAGAGTTAATGCGATCGATGTCCGCCGTTGAGATAGGCCGTCGAGGATCGATCTCCACGCTGTGGTCGCGATCATAGTCCAGAATGCGTTTGAGACTGTCGTCAATGAACAAGTCCCCCACATTCTGTGTGGAGAGTGACGGGTTAATGAGCGCTAATATACGAGCCATTTGAGATCCTCCTATTCACAACTTAATTATCACCGACCGTACAACATCCAGCGAGCCGTGGTGAGAGACTCTTACAGGATTATGCTCAACTCGCCAAGCTCAAGTCGTGACACGTGAAGATGCCACATCTGACAGCAAGCGGCGGCGAGCGGCGGGGCACACGTTGGCCAATTCCTCATAGACGCCGATGATTTGCCCGACGTTTTCCTCGAAGGTGTGTCGCAGCGCGAGTTGTCTGGCGGCCTGAGACATTGCAGCGCGGCGGTCGACGTTAAGCAATTGCCGCATCAGTTCGGCCAGCGCTGCTGAGTCTGTGGGGTTGTCGAGCAGAAAGCCGTGTTCGCCAATTGTCAGCAGTTCGCCGGCCCCATTAAACCTTGTCGTGATGACTGGCAGGCCGCAGGCGAGAGCTTCGAGCACGACCAAACTGCACGGATCATAGAGCGTGGGCTGCACGTACGCGTCGGCCGCGGCGTAAAAATCGCGTGGATCATCCACGCAACCAGAAAACGTGACTTGCTGGTCGACACCGTGCCACTTCGCCAATTGCCGCATTGCGAGGGTTCGCTTGCCTCCGACGACAACGACTTTCGCTGGGACGCCCTCACCACGCAACTGGCCTAGTGCGCGAATCAGAGTCGGGACGCCCTTGAGCTTCAGGTTGTGAGCCACGATCAAGAACAGCATTTCGCTGTCGCAGAGGCCCAGTCGCTGACGAGTCTGTTTGCGGCAAGCGTCGCGCCGCTCGGGTGTGAAGCGTTCGACATCAACACCATTGTAGATCAGCCTCAGGCGAGCATCGGGCAGTCCGTGCAATCGCTGCATGTCGCGGTAAACCATTTGCGACAGAGCCAGCACGACCGGCCCAGGGGATGCACGCAATTGCAGATTCGTCAGTTCTGCGAATTCGCGATATCGCGGCAGCCACGGGGCGATCGTTTGCTTGAACGGCCGAAGCCAGGCCGGCGACATCGCCAAGTTTCGTTCTTCGGCGGCGGTTCGCGAACCTCCGTGAGGCTGCAAGATGTCGCAGTACCAGCCGAAACCCATGTCGTGAATGATGTCCAAGTCAAGCTGTCGCAGGAGTTCCTCGGCCGACCGTGCTCGTTTCAGACGCGAGTCGTGCGGCGGGATCTGGTGCGGCACGATCCATTTCGGCCCTCCGCGATCGGGAATCGGCTGGAAGGTCGTCGCGACGACATGCACCTCGTGTCCGAGCTTCAGCAGTTGCCGCGCGAACTGATCGGTCCATTGTTCGACGCCGCCGCGACGCGGGTCGAAGTGATCGAGCACTAGGCCGATTCGCATATTAGGCCGCCCTCCGCTCGCAATTCGCGGGACGTTGAGCGGCTGTCGCGTCCTCGCCGTTCGGTCGTCGAGAATCCTTCATAGTTGGCAGCATCAGCGGCATGGCGTGGCGAGGTGTTTTGCAGAACAACCGGGTCGCCCGCCAAATCATTGCATGCGACATCCAGCGTTCAGTGGCGAAGGCTTCGCGAGCCGAAGAGCCGAAGTAAAAACTCACGAATCGGGCCTCCTTGTCTCAAAGACGAACTCTTCTTGAACTCAACTTCGACTTTTAGCCCATCAACAGCTTCTCGCAAACCCCTTCCTGCACTTCCCTATTCGACCGTTTGAAATGGGGCTTCAGTTCGTTCATTCACAGCCGCTATCATCCAAGAGTTCGGCGACGAGCAAGGATGCTCGTGCCACATCAATTCACTCGAGGAGTTTTCCGTGGATCTGCCCCGCAATCCCACGCGAGCCGTTCGCATCGGTTCGATCACGATTGGCCATAATCATCCCATCGCCGTGCAGAGTATGACGGCGACGCACACGACTAACATTGATGCCACCGTTCAGCAAGTCCACGAGATCGCCGCGGCGGGAGCCGATGTGATCCGCATCGCCGTCGACAGCAAGAAGGACGCCGAAGCGCTGGCCGAGATTCGGAAGCAAACAACGGCCAATCTCTCCGTCGACTTGCAGGAGAACTACCGGCTGGCCGAGCTGGTCGCTCCGCATGTCGACAAGATTCGGTACAACCCCGGACACCTTTATCACCACGAACGCGAGAAGCCGTGGCAGGACAAAGTTCGCTATCTGGCCGACGTCGCCAAGGAAAATGACTGCGCGATTCGCATCGGCGTGAACAGCGGCAGCGTCGATCCGGACAAAAAAGAAAAGTTCGATCCGGCCGACTCGATCACGCCCATGCTGGAGAGCGCGTGGGAGCACTGCAATTTCCTCGATTCGATCGGCTTCACGCGATACGCCGTGTCGTTGAAAGACAGCGATCCGAAAAAGGTCATCGAAGTCAATCGCCGCTTCGCCGAACAACGCCCCGATGTGCCGCTGCACCTCGGCGTGACGGAAGCCGGCATGCCGCCGGACGGGATCATCAAGACTCGCATCGCGTTCGAGCAGCTCATCAGCCACGGCGTCGGCGACACGATCCGCGTCTCGTTGACCGTGCCCAACAGCCGCAAAGGGGAAGAGATCACCGTCGGCCGGCAGATTCTGTCCGACATTGCCGCCGGCCGAGTCCGTACGTTTGTGGACTTCGGCCTCAAGCAGCTCAACATCATCAGTTGTCCGAGCTGCTCGCGGGTCGAGAATGAAGCGTTCGTCGAATTGGCTCAGCAGGTCAAAGAGATGACGGCATATGCCAAAGATCATGCCATCACCATTGCCGTGATGGGCTGCCGGGTGAACGGCCCCGGCGAAACCGACGACGCCGATCTCGGACTATGGTGCGGCCCGACGCACGTGAACCTCAAACGCGGCCCCGAGTCACTCGGCGCGTACCCGTACGACGAGATTCTGGCAAAGCTGAAAGGCGAGCTTGATAAGGCAATCGCGGCTCGCGAGGCATCGGCTTAAATTCGAGAGGCTCACGATGCAGTAGTGTAAATGCAACGGGACAGGCGCCTTCGCCTGTCCCGTGCAGTTCGCTCACCGAATCAAGTTGGCCACGTTAGCAGTCCGTCAGCCATGTGGTGGATACCGCGGCGAAGACATCAAAGAGCTCATTTCTCTCGCCGTTAGTCTCTTCAACGGCTGTAGACGCATCGCCACCGGATGAGTCGTCCGCACCATGGCCTGTGCCCCCCATCACTGTGTCGCCAGACACCGTGTTCGCTTCGCCGTTCAGGTCATCATCGCCCGGGCCGCCAACGAGGATATCGTCCCCCGCACCGCCGCGTAGAGTGTCGTTGCCGGTGCCACCAGCATCGTCGTCGCCGAAGACGATGTCATTGCCGGCTTGACCATTCACGACATCGTTGCCATCGCCACCGACCATTGAGTCGTTGCCGACACCGCCCAACAGCGTGTCGCTACCGTTCTCGCCAAACAACTCGTCATCGCCAACACCGCCGCTGACCACATCATCGTCATCGCCGCCACAGAGCGTATCAGTACCGAGGTCGCCTGTGATGCTGTCGTTGCCGGCTTCGCCGTCGATGCTGTCATCCCCACCTTGGCCGCTCACGGTGTCATCGCCATCGCCGAGCGCGATCGTGTCGTTTCCTTCCCCGCCCAAGGCTCGGTCGTCACTGCCGCCGGTAGTGGCGGTGCCGATGTCGGTGATCATGTCATCGCCGCCTTGGCCATTGAGGACATCATTCCCGTCGTTCCCTTCCATGGTATCGTTGCCGGGACCACCCACGAGCGAATCGTTTTCGGTGCCCCCAACAAGGATATCGTCGTCGTCGTTTCCATTCAGCGTATCCGAGCCTGCCCCGCCATCGAGAATATCTAAGCCCTTGCCACCAGACATGTTATCTCGACCGTCAGCGCCAACGAGGATGTCATCGCCGTCGCCACCATTTATCGTGTCGTTGCCCAGATCGCCAATGAGCACATCAGTTCCCGGACCACCGACCAGCGAGTCCTGGTCAATTCCGCCGAGGAGAATGTCCGCCCCTTCGCCCCCATTAATCGTGTCGTTGCCACCAGAACCGAGCAATACGTCAGCGCCAAAACCACCGACGATCGAATCGTTGCCACTGCCACCGATAATCACATCAACGCCAGCAGCGCCCGTGAGGGTCGTTTTTCCGGTGAAGCCACTCGCGTCAATTGTGGCTCCGCTGAAATTGGTAGTCGTCAACTTGGCTGTCTCGATATTTGCGAGGGTCGCTCCAGCACCAGAAGTGTCTAAATAAGTCGTGTCGGTCAACGTGTAAGTGAGAGCCCCGGAAACCACGAGTTGGTCGATGCCGCTGCCGCCATCCACATCGTCGCCAGCTCCAAGAACGCCCATGATGGTGTCGTTCCCTGCCTCGCCTTGAATCGTATCGCTGAACTCACTGCCGGTAATTTTGTCCTTGCCCGCGCCGCCCATCACGGTGATCAACCCATCCAGCGCGAACCCATTGGCCGACGTGACTCCGGTGAGGTTGATGGTGTTATTGAACGTCCCGACGCAAACGATATTGAGCGAGGTCATGTCAGCCGTGTTGATGGATTTCGCAGCTCCATTCACGGTCAACTTTCCGGCGGCATTTGCGCCGACGGTGACGCTCTCCGCAGCAGTGACAGTGATCGTCACATCGCCGTCCACCATGTCAGCGTCGGTATCCAGCACCGTCGTGACAGACAGCAGCGCGCGCACCTCAAGTTTCTCCGCCGGGACGGACAGAGCGCGTCGTCGTGAGCGAGGGGAAAACTTGGATTTCAACAACACTCGCCAAGCAGCAAATACCATGGTGAAACTCCTTAAGCATACGACCACAAAGTCCGAATAAGCCACACACGTGGCAAATTGTGCGCAGGGAGTCTAACTCGTAATATCAAACT
This sequence comes from Planctomyces sp., assembly GCA_043775215.1. Classification (GTDB taxonomy): domain Bacteria; phylum Planctomycetota; class Planctomycetia; order Planctomycetales; family Planctomycetaceae; genus SXKJ01. The sequence continues at coordinate 9,116 of JAYVSP010000249.1, forward strand.
TTCAATCCTAAAACGCCCAGAGCTCGCAGTTTAACTGTTCAGCAATTGGGGGTTCACAGCGAACGAGGTTCGCCCACAAATCCTGGCAGCCCACACTAACCCGAAGCGCCAGCGAGGGCGGGCGCTCGACAAGATGTCATTCTCCGTTTGACGACTCGTGGAGCGCCCGCCCTCG
>JAYVSP010000250.1:0-3044 GCA_043775215.1 Planctomyces sp.
GAACTGCGATTCGCCAAGACCATCAAATTTGCCTGGGAACCCAACCAGTGGTATACGCTCAAATTCCAGAGCGAGAACAAAGACGACCGCGTGGTTCTACGCGGCAAAGTCTGGCCGAAAGGGACTGACGAACCGCCGGATTGGACCATTGAAGCGGCGGACCTGACCCCGAACGCGATCGGCAGCCCCGGCCTGTTCGGTAACGCCAGTGATGCCGAAATCTTCATCGACAATATCACCGTCAACGCGAACGAGAATAAGTAGCCTTTGGAGTGCGGTGGCTCGACACCGCTTTGGAATTTTTCTTTGGAGTGTTGCTCGATGTTCTCGGACGATTCTCCAGCGCGGTGTTGAGCCACCGTAATTCCTAAAAAGAGATTGCCATGAAATCGACTTGGAATTTCGCTGCCTTTGTTTTTCTCAGTGCTGCGCTGGCCGGCTGCGGCGACAATTCTCCGCCGCCAAAGCCTGCTCCGGCGATCGATCTTGGATCAAGCACTGACGCCACACCTTCCGATACCGAACCGGAAGCGAAGAAAGACGATGGCGATAAAACTCCTGCCGACGACAAGCCCTCTGCCGACAAACCGACGGACGACAAGCCCAAGACCGATGAGCCGAAAGCCGAAGGCGCTGCGAAGTCCGATCAGTCCAAACCGACGGCGAATGAAGTTGCTGCGGCTCCGAAATCCACTGGGAGCGGCAACCAATTTGATCCAACCGCCGAGACGCTCAAGCTCGTCAAGACGATGCAGGTCAATGCGAGTGATTGGCCACAGTTGGGCGGCAGCTATTTCCGCAACAACACACCGGAAGGCAAAGGAATCGCCACCGAGTGGAGTGTTGAAGACGGGACCAATATCAAGTGGTCGGCCAAGCTCGGTTCCGAAACATACGGCAGCCCGGTCGTCGCGAATGGCAAGGTCTTCATCGGTACCAACAACGGTTCAGGTTACCTGAAACGATATCCGGCCCGAGTGGATCTTGGCTGTTTGATATGCTTCGACGAAGAATCCGGTGAGTTCCTCTGGCAACACTCCAGCGAGAAACTGCCGACCGGCCGCGTTCATGATTGGCCGAATCAAGGAATCTGCTGTGCTCCGCTGATCATCGGCGACCGATTGTGGTTTGTGACCAGCCGTGGCGAAGTCGTCTGCCTTGATACCGAAGGCTTTTACGACGGCGAGAACGACACGCCGTTCATCACCGAGAAGCCCAACAAGCCGGACGTCATCTGGGACGAGAAGCACGAAGCGGATGTGATCTGGAAGTTCGACATGATGGGCAAGCTCGGAATCTCGCAGCACAACATGTGCTCGTGCAATGTGGCCTGCGTTGGCGAAGTCCTGTTTGTCATCACGGGGAACGGTGTCGACGAAGGACATGCCAACCTGCCTCGGCCAGATGCCCCCAGCTTCTTCGCCCTCAATCGGCAGTCCGGCGAAGTGCTGTGGACCGACAATACGCCCGGCGCAAACGTGTTGCATGGCCAATGGAGCTCCCCTGCCTACGGTGTCTTTGACGGACAAGCACAAGCGCTGTTCGCCGGAGGCGATGGCTGGCTCTATTCGTTCGATCCGCAGGGCGAAGACAGCAAAAGCAAGCTGCTCTGGAAATTCGACTGCAATCCGAAGGACTCAGTCTACCTACTCAACCGAGCCACTCGGAATCATTTGATTGCCACTCCGGTCGTGTATGACGGCTTGGTCTACATCGGCGTCGGCGAAGACCCGGAACACGGCGAAGGCCCCGGCCACCTGTGGTGCATCGACCCGACGAAACGCGGCGACGTCAGCCCGACGCTCGTTTACAACTCGGCCGACCCGAAGACACCCATCGCGTCCAAGCGGCTCAAGGCGTTGGAGGCGGACAAAGGTGACTTTGAAAAACCCAACGACAACTCCGGCGCGGTCTGGCATTACGTCGGCAACGACCCCAAACAAAAAGACTTTCAGAACACGATGCATCGCACGATGGGGACCGTCGCGATCAAGAATGATCTGCTGTTCGTCGCTGACATTAGCGGATTGTTCCACTGCGTGGACGCGAAGACAGGCAAGGCTCACTGGACCTACGACATGCTCGCCGCATCCTGGGCCTCGCCTCTGATCGTCGAGAACCATGTGTTCATCTGCGACGAAGACGGAGATGTAGCGATTTTTAATCTCTCGGCTGATCCCAAAGTGGCGATGCAGGAAATCAAGAAAAAGGGAGACAAGGTCGAATGGCATCCCATCAATGCCTTCCTCACTAAAGACGGCAACGTGGAAATGACCAACATGGGCAGCGCGGTCTACACCACTCCTGTCGTAGCCAACAACACGCTATTCATTGCCAATCGCAACCAACTTTTCTGCATTCAGCCGGGAACCAAGAGCAAGGTCGAAAAACCGATGCCCGTCTCGGCCGAGTCCGCAGAATAAACTGTTGTTCGCACGCGGAGCGTTTGTGAAGGAATCGTAGAACAGGCGGCTCGCCTGTTTGTTTTGTCCGAGAAATCAAGCAGGCGAACCGCCTGCACTACGAAAACTTCACAGACTCGGAGCGTGTGAACGAGGATCCGAATGCCCCTGATACCATCCGATCTCATCGAAATCCGCCGCTCTCCAGGTCGCGGCCGCGGAGTGTTTGCTCGTAAGTTCATTCCGGCGGGAGCAATCATCGAGCGTGTCCCGATGATTGTCTTTCCCGAAGGAGAGCTCGAAACCGACGAGGGTTACTCGGCGCTGTACCACTATTGTTTTGCGTGGGGCAAAGGGACGGTCGCGCTTGCGCTGGGATACGGTTCTATTTACAACCACTCCTATTCGCCCAATGCGCGCTACGACGATCTCGCTCAACGAACAAAAGTCTTCACGGCCCTCAAAGACATCCAGGCTGGCGAGGAGATCACCGTCAGCTACAACGGCGAACCCGATGACCTCACCCCGTTGGAGTTCCAAGTGATCTGACCGCATTTAGCGGCTTGACTCTCCAAGTCGAGCAACTCAAAACGCTCGACTCGGAGAGTCAAGCTATGGGGCCGTTTCTTGACGGGGCCGGCT
>JAYVSP010000251.1:0-8346 GCA_043775215.1 Planctomyces sp.
CTGGCTCAGGAAGCGGGCATTCGCTTTCCGGTCGCAATGAGTTCCGCAGCTTGGCACGATTGCGTTGCCGTGCCGACACCGGACATCGGCCAGGATGAAACCGGCCGGTTGTGGGATGTGCTCAATGTGTTCCGGTTTGCCGCTCGCGGTGTGAGCAATTCCGATGTGCGCTTCTCAGTCGTTGTGGTGCGAGGCGAGAACTCCCAACAGGAAGTCAAACTCAAAGCTCTGTGTCATCCCGGTAACACTGCCGAACCGGTCATCACCATCATGTTGCCGGATGAAAATTGATTGCTTCGCCCATCACCACGGAAACGGCTATCATCTCTGCTGACAATGAGGTTTGTGTTTTTGGAAATAGCCGTATCGCCGGATGGAACTCAGGGAGGTCATCGGTGCAACCTACGTTCATCGACTTATTTTGCGGTGCGGGAGGGTTGTCTTTGGGATTCTCGCGTGCCGGATTCAAGCCGCTTGCGGCCTTCGACTCCTGGGCACCGGCCGCCGAGACGTATCGAGCCAATCTCGGAGACCATGTGCAGCGAGTCGAAGTGACTCAAGAGATAGACCTTCCAGATGCAAGCGTCATTGTCGGTGGTCCGCCGTGCCAAGGATTTTCATCGGCGGGGATGCGACGTGCTGACGATCACCGAAATACGCTGGTGGGTGAATTCAGCCGGCTCATCGCCCGAATGCGACCAGCCGCGTTCGTGTTTGAGAACGTCGAAGGGTTTTTGACGGGGGCACGCGGCGACTTTGTGCTGGAGTTGCTGGAACCGGTCATTGAAGCCGGGTATCGCGTTCATCTTCAGAAAATTAATGCCGCCAACTTTGGCGTTCCGCAGCATCGAAAACGAGTCATTGCCATCGGCGGGTTGGGCTGGAATCCTTCGTTTCCGGAGCCGACACATGCGGCGTTCGGTGCTCCCGGTGCTGGTCTCGCTAATCGCTTCGCGTCGCAACCGACACCGACATTTGCAGAGTCACTCGCGCGTTTGCCAGTCGCCGCTGCGGTTGAGCGTGGCTTGCCGACAGATCACCTCCTTCAACCGCTTAGCGAAGATGATTTGAATCGGGCCAAACGATTGAGGCAGGGGCAGACAATGCGTGATCTGCCAGAAGAGTTCTGGCATGACAGCTATCGCAAGCGTGCGTTTCGCCGAGTTATGGATGGCACGCCCACGGAACGTCGTGGTGGTGCGCCCGCTGGCCTGCGCCGTCTACGCGCCGACGAACCGTCCAAGGCGATTACCGGCGGTGCGTTGCATGAGTTCATTCATCCGACGGAGGATCGTCCGCTCACACTCCGCGAGTGCGCGACGTTGCAGACATTTCCCGCAGACTTTGAGTTTCGGGGATCGGTCGCAGAGAAGGCTCAGCTCATCGGCAACGCGGTGCCTCCGCTACTCGCACAACGGATTGCAGAAACATTACGTCGGGACATTGCGGAAATGTGCCCCGACCGTCGGCGTGGTGCTTTGCTGAGTTTCATCCCGACGCTCTCTTCTGGAATGAGTCCCGCTCTTGAAGAAGTGATCTACCGCGTGAAGCAACGATTTTCAATTGCGGAAAAGCAGAGAGAGCTGCAGCTATGGGACTGACGAAGACACAAGCCGCGATTTGGCAAAAGGCCCGTTCGTTGGGCAACGGCGCACAGGGTGTTGGTCTCTCGGAGGAATCGTGTGCGTATTTGGTTGGCCGAATTGTCCAGGACTTGCAACTCGGCCGTCAGTTTCCCGAGTTCGCGCCAGAACTCGCGCCGTTCTTCACTGACGAACCCTTGGACCAATTGATCGTTCAAGGGTTGGACTCCAAAGCTCTTTTCGAGCGACTCGTATCGAGTCAGCCAGATGCCGACATGTATTTCGCGTGCTTGGCGACGATGCACAAAGCACGGCTCAAGTACGAACGAATTCTCAGCACGCAGCCGCTCCCCACGCTGGAGCAAGTCGGCCCGCGCGGCTTGTTGCAATTCGGCAAGGTCAACACCGGAGCATTGGCCGGTTTCTTGTTTTGGCGGAAATGGTTCTATGACCTCGACAATCGGGCGGCGCAAGAAACGGGCTACCTCTTTGAACCGATCATTGCCCACGCGATAGGAGGCACGCCCGCTCCGGCGAGAAAGAGTCCCGTCAAACGACGCACCGACCAGAGCAAAGGCCGACAAGTCGATTGCATTCGTGACGACAGAGCCTACGAGTTCAAGATTCGCGTGACGATTGCCGCATCGGGACAAGGCCGCTGGCAGGAAGAGCTCGACTTCCCGGCCGATTGCCGAACGAGCGGCTTCACTCCGGTACTCATTTGTTTGGACAGCACACCCAATCCCAAGCTGGACGCACTGATGGCCGCCTTCCGACAGGTGATGAACTATTTCCGGCAGAACAAACAGGAACTGAAGCGGATCGTTGAGACCGAAGACGATGTGAGCGTGGAGAAGGACGGATACATTCTGACCGGCAAGATCGACTTGCTGATGGGCAGCGACGGACGTTTGGAGTTGCTGGACTTCAAAACGTCGCCCCGCCCCGTCGATTCGCAAGAGTTGCTGCGCATGTACGAGCAGCAGCTTTGCACCTATGCCCACATTTTGGAACGCCGTCACGCCAAGCGATTCGAACGGCTCGTGCTGTATTGGACGGCCGAAGAAAAGAAGGCCAACGCGATCAAGGAGTTCCCGTATCGGCCGGGCGTGTGACGTCTTCTCGGCATGCATTCGCCAAATCTCAATGATGGTGTCAGAATGTTGGCGACGACCTGTTTCAGGAATTGAAATTGACGGAGCGAATGCATGCCGGTGTTGAAGCAAGCGATGTTGTTTGCGATGGATGCCGTCAAGAATCCAGCGCGTGACGCGGTCTCGGCAACATTTGTGAACAACTTGCGGCTCCCGATTCATCGGTGGGTGCGGTACAGCGCGGGTTTTTCAGCCGAGTGGGTGCAATCGGTCATACGGGAATCAGTGGCCTGGAAGGCGGCGCGGGTGTTCGATCCGTTTGCCGGGAGCGGTACGACGCTGTTGGCTGCTGAACAGATCGGAGTCGAATGCTGCGGAGTCGAAGCTCATCCGTTTGTCTGTCGCATGGCGGAGGCGAAGTTGGCTTGGCGGAGTGACCCAGAGGCATATCGCGCACGCATCAAAAAAGTCAAAGTGACCGCGGGTGATTTCAAGACGGACTTGGCGGCTTATCCGAAACTCATTCGCGAGTGCTTTGATGACGAGACGCTGACGACTCTGGATGGCCTGCGGCAGGCGGTGGCAGAGCACGACGACGGATCACCGTCGGCAAAGCTCGTTTGGCTGACGTTGATGGCGATCTTGCGGAAGACATCGCACGCCGGGACGGCTCAATGGCAGTACGTGTTGCCCAAGAAATCCAAGAGTGCGCCTGTTCCGGCCGACGCTGCGTTTGAAAACATGAGCCGCACGATCTACCGCGACATGCTGGACTTCGCGGATCGTCAGTCGCCAGCCGCACGGCTTCTGCAACGGGATGCTCGGACTTGTGACGGCGTGCCGGATCAATCGGTCAACTTGGTCGTAACGTCGCCGCCGTATCCGAACAATTTCGATTATGCCGATGCCACTCGGCTGGAGATGTCGTTCTTCGGCGAACTGCGAAGCTGGTCGGAACTGCAATCCAAAGTACGCTGCCATTTGCTGCGGTCGTGCAGCCAACACGTTCCCGAAAGCGAGATCAACTTGGAAGCCGTGCTTGCGGAGCCGGAACTCGCACCGATTCGCGAGGAGATCACTGACGTCTGCCAGCAACTCGCGGAAATTCGGCTGACGAAAGGTGGCAAGAAGACTTATCACTTGATGGTGGCTTGTTACTTCTGGGATTTGGCTCGCGTGTGGTTGGCCTTGCGGCGCGTGTGCGATTCGCCGGGCGACGTCTGCTTTGTGATCGGCGACTCGGCACCGTATGGCGTGTATGTCCCCGTCATCGAGTGGCTCGGACGCTTGGCCGTTGCCGCTGGATTCAGTCACGTCCGATTCGAGCGGCTTCGCGACCGAAATGTGAAATGGAAGAACCGCAAACACCGAGTACCGCTCTGCGAAGGCCGCTTGTGGGTGAAGGGCTGAGACACAATGGCACAATCTCCGTCACACCGCTTCGGTCAGATCATTGGCGAAGTCTTGGAAGCTGCCATTCGCGGCCCGTTGGAAGAAGTCTGTCGCAAGCACGGACTGTACCTCGACTCGAAACACCCGCGACTCGCGCGGAACAGACTCAACAAAGTCGCATGGAAAGACAGCAAGGGCAACACGCACGACCTCGACTATGTGATTGAGAGCGGCGGCACCGAGGAGGCCATCGGCGTTCCGAAAGCGTTCATCGAGATCGCGTGGCGACGCTACACGAAACACTCGCGAAACAAGGCTCAGGAAAACAATCTGAGTAAATGTATGAGTGGCGAGCCAATGCCGAACGATGCGGCGGAGAAGTTCCACAACCTCGCCGAGCGTGAGCATCAGTTGGCCGAGGCGGCTTGATCGAATTTGACAGACTGAATCAGCGACAGCATTTTGAAGCCGTTGCCGATAAATACAAATTAAGGAGCGCTGATTTTGGCAAAGCAGAGGAAACCAACTCTCACCGTTGAGTTGTTGCAGAGTGAAGCGGCCTCATTTGCTGTCGCGGAGTCTGCACATGACGAGCCTTTGCTATTCGGTGTCACCGACGGCAAGGCAGTCGGGACGTACCTCGAACACAAGTTTCGAGCACATTTGGAAACCAAGTACGACTTCATCCTCGGTTCGTCGGCGTCAGGTATCGACTTTCCGGAACTCGACGTGGACATGAAGGTCACCAGCATCAAGCAGCCACAGTCGTCGTGCCCGTTCAAGTCAGCACGCCAGAAGATTCACGGCTTGGGGTACTCGTTGCTGATCTTCGTTTACGACAAGACCGACGATGAACAGGCACGCAAAGCAAAACTTAACATTCTCCACACGATCTTCGTCACCAAGGAACGTACGGCCGATTTCCAAACGACCACAGGCGTCCGCAGAATCTTGGAGAATGCCGGAAACAAGGATGATCTGCTCGCATTCTTTCAGGAGCGAATGCTGCCCATCGACGACATCGCCGCGAACACGTTGGCTGATGAGTTGCTGGCCCAACCGCCGGAAATAGGATATCTCACGATCTCGAATGCCCTGCAATGGCGGCTGCAATATCGTCGAGTGATCGACCAAGCGGGCGCTGTCAGTGGCATTCTTCGGATTCAATGAACCATGCCGACTGCTATCGCTCGCTCCAAGAAGAAGGTCGAGTACGGTGACTTTCAGACGCCGTCGGCGCTCGCGCGCGAGGTGTGTCGGACCTTAGCCAAGTTGGACGTTCGACCGGCGGCGATTCTGGAGCCAACTTGCGGACGGGGTTCATTGCTCGAAGCAGCGGCCGATGTGTTCGGCGACGCGGATCAGGTCGTCGGCTTCGATGTGAATCCTGACTATGTGTCTTGGGCACAGCGGCAACTCAAGCGTTTTCAGCCTGGCAAGACGGTTATTGTCGAGTCGTCGGACTTCTTTGAAACCGAGTGGCAGGAACAACTCGCACGACTCAGCGACCCATTGCTTCTGATTGGCAATCCACCCTGGGTGACAAACTCAGCGCTCGGCGGCTTAGGAAGCACGAATTTACCTGAGAAGAAAAATTCTCACGGCCTACGAGGAATGGAGGCGCTGACCGGGAAAAGCAACTTCGACATTTCCGAATGGATGCTGTTGCGGATGGTCGAGTGGATGCAAGGTCGTGACGCCACCCTGGCGATGCTGTGCAAGACCGCTGTCGCTCGGAAGATTTTGCACCGAGGTTGGTCAAGTGGAGCGGCTTGGTCGGCGACGTCCCTCTACGGAATTGATGCGCTCTTGCACTTTGAAGCTTCGGTCGATGCGTGTTTGCTCGTCATTCGATCTACCGCCGACGGCCAACAAGGCGAGCCGACCGCTGCCGTTTTTGAAACGCTTGATTCAAAGAATCCATCCACAGCGATCGGTTTCCGCGATGGCTCCCTTGTGGCCGACGTTGCCGCGTATGAGCGCTACCGTTATTTGGCAGGGCGGAGCCCAATTGCGTGGCGTTCTGGCGTGAAACACGACTGCTCCAAAGTTCTGGAACTTCGTCGCGAGGGGGATCGTTTTCGCAACGGACTTGGCGAATTGGTTTCGCTGGAACCGCAGTTTGTATTTCCGATGCTCAAGAGTTCGGACATCGCTCAAGGAAAGACGACGACGAACCGTTGGATGCTCGTTACTCAGCGATCCACCGGCGAAGACACCTCCGAGATTGAGCGCTCCGCACCAAAAACGTGGGACTATCTTTCACGGCACTCGGAAGTCTTAGACCGTCGCGGCAGTTCGATCTATCGTGGGCGTCCTCGCTTCTCGGTATTCGGAGTCGGCGCGTACACGTTTGCGCCTTGGAAGGTGGCGATCTCCGGCTTTTACAAGCGTCTGACTTTTCAATTGATTGGGCCGGCTAACGGACAGCCGGTCGTGCTTGACGACACCTGTTACTGTTTGCCGTGTGATTCCGAAGAACAAGCACGAGTGTTTTCCGAGATGCTCAACTCTGAAATTGCTCAGAAGTTTCTTTCTGCATTTGTCTTTTGGGATTCCAAAAGGCCAATCACGATCGACCTACTTCAACGCCTAGACTTCGCCAAGCTCAGTGAGAAACTCGGCATCGAGCTGCCACTTTTCAAAACTTCCTCACGCCGGAATTCGTTGGACATTGCTCAGCGGCAGTTGTTCTAAAACATGGTGCGTTCAGGGATCGGAAGACCGACGCCGTTCGGCTCGCCGTCCACTTCTAGGCGTGCCTGAGGATTTCATCATCTACCTGCCGTCGCTCATCGGGACGATGCAGCCGATTCAATACCAATCGTGCTTCATCAGCGATAGCAGCCGGGACGAGGAGTTCGCTCGGCGGTTGCACGAAAAGATGCGTGGCGAAAAGCTGCGGGTTTGGTTCGCTCCGGAAGACATGCAGGGAGGCCAGAAACTCATCGAGCAAATCGACCGGGCCATTCAGGTCAACGACCGGCTGCTGCTGGTGCTCTCGGAGCACAGAATTAACAGCGAATGGGTGAAGACCGAGCTTCGCAAAGCTCATCACGCGGAACGCGCGCTCGGCGCGGGTCTCCTGACCCCGCCGCTGGACGCGACCGTAGGTCTCCCCGGATCGTTGGAGACCTGCGGTCATCGAAGTGCGAGGTCAGGAGACCCGCGCACAGCGCGCTCGGCGCAACGCGCGTCTGCGAAGAAATCTCAGTGGTTGTCGAATGCAAGAGGTCTTGACGGAAGAGAGACAAGGAAACATGCCATGCCCGGATCGCCGCAAACCGTTCATGACCTGCACCGCCAATGGAAGCCGCACAAAGAGCGACTGGCGACCGTCCGCAGCGAGCATCCCACCGCGATCCGGTTTCGTCGCGCGTGCAGTTGGATGAGCGAAGTCGAACAGCTTGATCCCGTTCGCCACGCCGATCAAATCCTGCTCCTGCGCTCGGCGCGGGTCTCCTGACCCCGCCGCTGGACTGGACCGAAGGTCTCCCCGATTCGTTGGAGAACTACGGTCGTCGGAGTGCGGGGTCAGGAGACCTGCGCACAGCGCAGCAAAACGCTGACCTGCAAAAGCAACTTGCGAATCTGGAAGAAGTCGTCTCAGAAATCAAAACGTCCAAACTCTATCGCGAGCAACAAGAGACCATCGCCCGCGACGATTCACTTTCGGCACAGCAAGCCGGCAAGCTCGCGGAGGATCGCATCGCGCAACTTCGGCAGAGTATCACCACATGGCAGTCCACTCGCGACAAGCACCTGCAAGGTGCAGAAGGACGCCGCATCGCGACTGACCCCAAGTTGATTGAGCAGACTCAACTATTGCTTCGCACGATCGTTCCCACGGCGGAACATGCCGATCAATTCAATGACCGCTTGCAGAACTTGCTCAAACCAATTCGGGACTCGATCGAGCAGAAAACAACCACCTTCAACCCCGCAGACATCCTGCCCCGCATTGTCGAGATCGACAAACTGATTGCCGAGAATCTGGCGACGGTGGAACAAACCACACGCGACTTGCTGGCCATCGCCAACCTCGCGGCTTCACGGCCCCCGAATCAAGAAGTCACCTTGGAAGTCGCCGTCGCCCATACAAGCCCGACGCGCCAGCGAGTGGATTGCGGCGGGGGAGATCGAATCCACTCGCTGGCGCGTCGGGCTTGTATCGTTACGATGGCGAACGCCGGATCGCCGAGGCCACAGTGGAAGCGGAAAAACTCGTGGGCGAAGAAGCCGCCAAGAAAATTGTCGCCGACGCCAAACGCCAGCAA
>JAYVSP010000252.1:0-3548 GCA_043775215.1 Planctomyces sp.
TCCACATCCTCAGTCGCGGCAAGTAGCCGTTCGGATTTCGGGCGTTGTGTTTCTTTCGGATTTGGTTCTTTGGTTTTCGGATTTGCAGCTTCGCCGCGCTATCCGTGTGCTTGTCGTTCGCGTGCAATGGCTCAAAAATCCGACGAACGCGAACCACAAGCACACGGATAAGAAGCCCACACGGATGAAAAGCAGAGCGGTTTGCGTTCGATCAGTCGTTGCTGCACTGACTCTGTGACAAATACAACAATTCATCGAAATATCGATCGGTCGAGTGGTTCAGATCCACCAAATGCGCAACTTCCCTCGCTTGCGCTTCGGGCTCGTAGGAAACATCCTGCTGGGAATTCTACCCGACTCATAAATCGTCCTGGTTCTCTTCCATCTCTGCAAACGGTGCTCAGCTTCTCGTAATCAGACGCAGAAAGTACCCACCAAGAATTCTCGCACCAAGGTGATGACCAACTCCGAAAAAAGTGGTGGGACGACTGAAACCAGGCACAGATTTCGGTCGAAAGAGAATTGTCGACCTGCCCGTTGGTTAGGCACAGCGAATTGCTCCTGGCAAATGACACCGAAAAACTCCAAGGAATCGTCATGAAGATCAATATTTGGGACGTGACCATCCAACAGATGATTGAGGAATCCAATCACGAGCCCAACGAGTCCCGCAAGCAGAAAGTCTTGATGGATTGGCGGACAAAGCTGGGAAAAGAACCGCACAGCTTACAACCGTTTCAAATCGACGAAATTGTGCGAGAATTCCGCAGACGACTCATGACCGTTCGTCAGCATCCCACCAGCGATACTCAGGCTCAGCCCGCTGCGGCCACTACAGCCGTTTCTCTGTGACAACCTCCCAAAGCCGAAGTCTCACGACTTCGGCTGTGGTTGCGGGGAATTCAAGCCGGGTTCGCGGTGCCGCGAATGCGCGACACCGAACGCTTCACTCGCTCTGTCCATGTCTGTTTGAGTTGCAGCAGGGCAACCGAGCGTGCCGTCAGTTGGTAGGATGTCTTGCTCCAGCGAATCGATTTGGCTTTGGGCCGCGCGGTGTCGAACACCAATGACCAATAGGCCGGTGCCTCCAAAACGGGAAGTGTGAACGCCACATCTGTCGGCGAGGAGTTCATCAGCATCAACATCGTCTGGCCGACGATCTGTTGACCCTGCTCATCAACCTCGTCGATCAGATCGCCGGACAGGAATACTCCCAAACAGCGATTCGATTCCGAGTGCCAGTCGGCATCGGTCATCTCTTTTCCCGTGGCCGACAACCAGGTGATGTCCCGCACATCGCTGCCGCGGATCGAGCGGCCTTGAAAAAAATGACGCCGCTGAAAGACCGGATGACTTCGCCAAATTGCGACCACTTTGCGGCAGAAGTCCAAATACTCCTGCTGCGACGGAGTCAGCTCCCAATTCAGCCAACTCAATTCGTTGTCCTGGCAGTAGGCATTGTTGTTGCCAGCTTGTGTATGGCTCAGTTCGTCGCCACCACGAATCATCGGCACACCCTGAGACAACATTAGCGTTGCGAAGAAGTTACGTTTCTGCCGCTCACGCAATTCGATGACGGCCGGCTGATCCGTCGGGCCTTCGACGCCGCAATTCCAACTGATGTTGTGCTGCTCGCCGTCGCGGTTCTCTTCGCCGTTCGCGTCGTTCAGTTTGTTGTTGTAGCTGACGAGGTCTTGCAGACTGAATCCGTCGTGAGACGTCACGAAGTTGATGCTGGCGTATGGCCGTCGTCCGCTGTGGCCGTACAGATCGCTGCTGCCGCAGAGCCGAGTTGCGAACTCCGATACGGCCCACGTGTCACCACACCAGAAGCGGCGGATCGTGTCCCGATACTTGCCATTCCACTCAGTCCAACCGACCGGAAAGTTGCCGACCAGATATCCGCCCGGCCCCAAATCCCACGGTTCGGCGATCAGCTTCACATGCGATAGCACAGGGTCTTGGTGAATTATGTCGAAGAATGCTCCCAGTTTGTCAACTTCATGCAACTCGCGCGCGAGGGCGGCCGCGAGATCAAAGCGGAACCCGTCCACATGCATCTCGGTGACCCAGTACCGCAAGCTGTCCATGATCAGTTGCAGCACGCGCGGACAAACCATGTTCAGCGTGTTACCGCAACCGGTGAAGTCCATGTAATAGCGGCCATCGTTGCCCAATAGCCGGTAATAACTGGCATTGTCGATGCCCCGTAGCGACAGCGTCGGACCGAGATGACTTCCCTCGCCCGTGTGGTTGTAGACCACGTCGAGGATGACCTCCAACCCATGCCGATGCAGCGTGCGGACCATGCTCTTGAACTCGCGGATCGCCTCGAGCGGCGAGGTTGCGGCGGCAAATCGCCGATCCGGCGAGAAATAGCTCAGCGTGTTGTAACCCCAATAATTCGTGCGTCCATGATCGACCAAATGCCGATCGTCGACGCGATGATGCACGGGCATCAGCTCGACCGCAGTCACTCCCAGCTTCAGAAAATGCTTAATCGCCGCCGGAGTGGCTAGCCCCGCATACGTGCCTCGCAAGTGTTCGGGCACGTCGGGATGCTGCATCGTGAAGCCGCGCACGTGAGTCTCATAAATCACGGTCTTGTGCCACGGAGTGTGTGGCGGACTGTCGTTGCGCCAGAAAAATGCATCGTTCACGACGCTCGCCAATGGAGCGCAGTCGGCGTTGTCGCGGTAGTCGAAAGACATGTCCTGAGCTGGATGCCCCAGCTCGTATCCGAACATCGAGTCCGCCCAGCGAACGTCTCGGCCGATTCCCTTTGAGTACGGATCGAGCACCACTTTGTGCGGATTGAACCGATGCCCGGCCGACGGGTTGTACGGTCCACTGACTCGAAAGCCGTAAAGCTGCCCGGGCCGAATGTCCGGCAAATAGCCGTGCCAAACCTGATCCGTCTGCTCCGGCAGCGGAATGCAGTGCGACTCTTTCGGCGACTCCGGCGAATCGAACAGACACAACTCGACGCGCGTCGCATGTTCCGAAAACAGCGTAAAGTTGACTCCCGATCCATCCCACGTCGCTCCCAAAGGCGACGGCTTTCCTGGCCAAACTCGCATTCCAACGCTCCGGTAGGTCAGCTTCTGCAAACTGACGGCGGGGCTTCAGCCCGACCTGTTTTGAGTGTCAAACGCCTCGGCCAGACGAGATGCTGACTTCGACAACCAACTCACACGCGGGATAGTAGGGGCTGCCAGACGCCGAACAAGTCACCGCAGCTATCCCATGTTCACGGATCGTGTGCGGCTGACATTGCGGTACGCATCTCGGAGGAAAGTCTTGGTACGCAGAGACCGCCGAGAGAAGGCAGAGTTCACGGAGAGAAATTGAATGTCTTGAGTTCGTTCTGAAACTCTCCGCGACCTCTGTTCGCCTCTGAGAACTCTGCGTACAAAAACTTGACTCAACTGCAACAACTTTGTTTTCAGAAAGGCTCATTCGGTAATCCAGGGAGGTCACTTCGGGAAATATTTTTGCCACAGATGAAACACGGATTGAACACGGATCAGGACAGGAGGCAGGGAATT
>JAYVSP010000253.1:0-10506 GCA_043775215.1 Planctomyces sp.
CCAAATCCCAATGTCCAAATCCCAATGTCGAAGCGTCGCAGTTTCACGCCCCGTCCTGCAAGGGCGGATTTCCCGAACTGGACGTCCCATCGCTCGACCTGCTGTCGGTCGCGCTAATCAGAGGGCCTGAGCCTTGAGTTTCGGGATGTTGAATTTCAGATTCGAGATTAGAAATCTGAGATTCGAGATTTGAGATTTCGGATTTGAAATTTGAAATTTGGGATTTGAGATTCGAGATTTCATTCTGTGCAAAAACAGGTTCGGGCAGAAATTCGGGGAGGCTGCTGGCAGGCAATAGACTCGGCGCCGGACGCCGCCAGGAATTGAGCACGAACCAAGTCAGTGCTCCCAGGAACGCCACGCCTCCCACCAGTGCGAGAAACGCGGTTTCCCAGGCTTGGCCTCGTCCGCCTCGCGGGCTGACCAGCTTGGCTCGGCCGATCAACAGCGGAGTCTGCTTCTTGACGTCAAAGGCTTGATAGCTCATCCACTTCAAAAAGTAACCCGCGAAGACGATCTCGCCGTCCACGTCGGTACCGACCTTCAGGCCGGGTGGAAGCTCCGAGACGATCACCAAATAGGGGTAAGAGCGCGAGTTATCAGTCCACCCCCAGACCTCGTAGACTTCTTTCAATCCGAGTCGGTTGTCTTTGATGTCAGTCCATTTGACGACCATTTTGACGTGCAGTCGCAGGTGGATCGAATGACCTCGATACAGGTCCGGCTGCTCCCACAGTTGGGTGAACGGCACATCGTGCCGAGCAAGCCGCTCCAAGTCCGCAAACGACCGCGTGCGGCTCCAGGCCATCAGTCGCCAATAGATCGGCATTTCGTGCGGCTGCAGCGGCCGTTTGTCTTCGATCACCTCGAGCGATTTGCGAAGCTTCACAAGCTCATCGGCATCTTCTTCGTTCGGTCCAGGAACGACTTCCTCGGATGGAAGCGGTTTCGCGGAATCCGGTGACTTCGGTTTCTGGACGACCGCCGCTTTGTCAGCATCGAGATTCTCGCTGGTCATCCAGGCCCATGTCGCCGGATCTTTGAACCGCGAATACATCATCCACAACACCGCCAGAGCCATCAGCAATGACATCACGCGTGACGATGACATCGTCTGCCCATACGGATGTGCCAAGTGGCGTCGCATGATGTTGTCTCCCGTGATACTAACCCGACGCGCAAGCGAGGCTCTCGGCGTCACAAAAGCCTCGCTTGCGCGTCGGGTTGGTTTGGGGCCACGAATAATCCATGCTACCGCTCAATCTCGACAAAGCTGATTTTCGTCATCGTCGACCCGTCGGGCAATTTTTGTTTGGCGCAGACTTCGATCAGCTTCATCAATTCCTCATAACGCAGTCGCCGGTCCACTTCGATTTGAATGCGGTCGAACGGGACTTGTTGGATGTCGAATACCGACTTCAAGCGGCGATTGATCACTTGCAGCATCAGGTCATTGAGGCGTCCGCTGGCGATCACGCTGTTTTCCAGTTTGACCTGCGCCACATCTCCGGCTTCGTTCGAGTTGACGAACAGATGCAACGCTTCGAACTGCGGCACGCTGGGACCGCCCCCTTCCACCGGGTTTTCAGAACGTTCCACTTGCGTCTGCGGGATTGGCGGAGGCAGATTCAGCGCCAGATGCCCCTCAATCGGGGCCGGACGAAATGTCAGAATGAAGAACGTCAATAACTGAAAGGCCATGTCGAGCATGGCGGCCAGATTCAGTTCGACCCCTTTTTTGGGGTGGCGATGGCGACGTCGGCCCATGTCACTGTTCCCCTTTGCCCGTCATGGCGCTCAGCGAGAACTGGCGGTAGCCGTGCTCTTGGCAAACCTTAATGACGTGGTTCATCAGGTGAAACCGCACTCCTTTGTCCGCTCGCAAAATAACCGGCACCGGCAAATCTCCCTCGACCTTTTCGCCGGCCGCCTTCAGTTGATCCTTCAACTCTTTGGCCTCGCTGGAGACGTACTTTTCAACTGGAACTGACTGGCCGTAGACCTTCACATGCCCCTCCAAATCGACGTTGAGCACCAGCGGTTCGTGCTCCCCTTTCCATTCCAGCGGTCGAGCCGATCCCATCACTGGCAGTTGCAACGACTGATCCAAAGCCGCCCCTTTGAAGTTGACAACCAGCATGAAAAACGTGACCAGTTGAAAAACCATATCGAGCATCGGGGTGAGGTTGGGTTCCGCACCTTCAGAGCTACGCGCGGACATTGATGGTCTCCTGAAGGAGAGGTGGGGTGATGGGGTGGTGGGGAGATGAAGTCACCCCACCTCCCCACCGCCCTACCTCCCCACCAAGCTAACTGGGATTGCGGCTTGCGTACGTCGTGTGGATCTTGCGGAGATACTCCCCGGCCAAGTTTTGCACATCGACGCTCAACGTCGCGACACGGTCCTTGAACAAGGCGAACAGATAAATCGCCGGCACAGAGAGGGCCACTCCCTCGAATGTCAGCACCAGAGCTTCGGAAATTCCGGCGGCGACCTGGCTGGCTTTCAGTTGCGTGCCCGAGATGGCGATGACGCTGAAGCTGGCGATCATGCCCTTCAACGTTCCCAACAATCCGATCATCGGCCCCAGCGAGCCGATCACCGCCAGCATGCTGATCCGCTGCTCCATCTTCACGGTGATGGCCTCGCCCGTGCGGTCCATGGATTCGCGCGTCTCGGCCATGCCCGAGGCCATGACGGTCAAACCTGAAACCATCAGTTTGCCCAGCGGCGAGTCATTTTGCTTTGCGGCTTGATAGATGCCGTTGAAGTCTTTCTTGGCCAACAGCGTGTCGAACTGCTGCACCAAATCCGGCGGGATGACAATCTCCGGCCGCATTTCCAGAAACAGAGTCACCGTTCGGTGAACGAAGAAAATCGAAATGATCAAGATCACCAAGCCGATGAGGCCCGACGTTTCGATCAGCCAGACGAGCATATTCTGCTCGGTGGCAGCCGCGTTGCCCTCACTTTCCGTGGCCTTCGCGGCGGCCGGAGTTTCACCTTCGCCCTCCGCTTCTTGAGCGAACGCCGACGACAATCCTGACCATGTCCCAACCAACGCCAACATCAAAACCAGCAACGGCAATAACCCGCCGCGGCAACGCTGAACCACCATGAAAACGCTCCCCATTCGTGAAATCCGTCGCGTGGAAATCGTGGCCGGTATCGTGGCAAGGCCACGCCCCATTTGCAAACGCGACTAGTGGGTTCGTGCGAGTGAGCGGCACGGCGCTAGCCGGCTAGCGCCTTGCCGCTCACAACCCCTGAATCTAAGTGGCCCCACATTGATCTTTGGGCAGTAGCCGAACTCGAACTCGTGAGAGTTCGGAGCCTGAAGTCTCACGACTTCAGCTACCCAGACATCAATGTGGGTCCACTTAGCTAAGCGACCGATGTCGTGGAGCGATTTGTCCTGCGAAAAACCGGCGGCTAGTGCCGTGCTGCTCACGTGCCCTGAACTACCTTGGACGTTTCAACGACATCCATTCGACCATGCGCCAGTCGAGCCAGTGTGTATCGCGATCGCTGCCGCGGCGTCCGAGGTAGCCTAAGTGGCCGCCTCCTTCGGCGATGTGAAGCTGGATCGATGGTGAGAGATTGTTGGTCGCGACCTGTCGCTCGAACATCGCGACGGGGATGAGCGGGTCGTCGCGGGAAGTCAGAAGCAGTGTCGGGACGCGAATGTTCGACAGGAACTGTTGCGAACTACAGCGATCGTAGTAGTCGCGAGCGTTTCGGAAGCCGGAGAGCGGCGCGGTGTAGTGTTCGTCGAAATCGAATAGCCGGCGCGGGGGTTGAGCGAACTGCGGCAACGGGGCGTCGGGTCGCAGGAGCTGTCGGTGGCTCAGCCGCTGCAACAACAGTCGCACGAAGTAACGGTCGTAGGGACGGAGCGACCAGTGGCGCAGGCCGACGACCGATTGTTCGAGATCAATCGGCGGGTTCACCGCGGCGGCTCGCACAACGGCATCAGGGACATGGTCGGGAGCTTCTCCCAGCAATTTTAAGACAATATTTCCGCCCAGCGAGAATCCCAGCAATGTGATCGGCGAGCCGGGACATAGCCGCTCGATAAACCGCGCGACCGCAGCGACGTCGTCCGAGCAACCTCCGTGATACGGCTTCACGGCCAGTGCCGCACCGGCTCCCGCGCCGCGCAGGTCCATCCGAAATGTTCGCACGCCGCAGGCATTCAGCTTTGCCGCGATCCGCACTAGGTACGCGCTGCGATGACATCCCGCGAGGCCGTGAAGTAGCACCGCGACCGGACTGCTGGTCGCCCATTCCGGTGGCCGGTCATCGTGGACAACAACGGCCTCGCCGTCATCAAGTTCGACCTGATGAGCGTGACTTTGCTCGAGCGGCAATTTGCCGGGATAGAAAGCTCCGGCCAGAGTTTGCCGATGCCCGCCTGCGAACAACGGATGCGAACGGAACGGTGGGATCACGAGTGCTGGCATTGGGATTTCAGATTTGAGACGGACTGACACTAATGATTTCCAGCTACGGGCGAAGGGGTCAGCTCAGGAGTGCTGTCGGATGATATTGAGCAGTTCGGGTTTCAATCGTCCGTTTGTCGAGATGCCGTTGCCGCCGTAGATGGTTTCATTGCCGCTCCAATCGAAGAACGTGCCGCCGGCCTCGCGGAGGATCGGCACGAGTGCGGCGGCGTCCCACGGATTGAGCAGCGGATCGAGCATCACGTCCGCTCGGCCGGTGCAGACTAATGCGTGACCGTAACAGTCACTCCAGCCGCGAGACTCGCGCGCGACCGTGTTGATCTGTTGCAAAGTGTCGAACTTTTCCGCCCTCAGCCAGTTGTTGAGCGACGTCGTGCAGACCATCGCCTCGTCCAGCCGCTCGACCTGCGAGACTCGCACGCGGCGCGGCGATGACTCGTTGATCTGCCACCAGGCGCCGAGTCCCTGCGCTCCGAAAATCACTTCGTTCAAGGCCGGCATCCGGCAGACTCCAAGTAGCAGCTCGCGTTCTGCGGTGGGGCAGGTTTCCAATCTGCTCCGATCAATCGATTGAGTGTTGTCTTCAGCAGGTGGGAAACCTGTCTCACAGACTTCTAAGCCGATCAGCGTGCCGAACAGCGGCACGCCGTGGATGAAAGCTTTGGTGCCATCGACAGGATCGAGCACCCAGCGGATTCCATTGCGACTGGGCGTTTCTCCGAACTCCTCGCCGAAAACTCCGTCGCCGGGAAACCGCCGAGCGATCCGGTCGCGAATCAATTCCTCCGCGCCGCGATCGGCTGCCGTGACGGGCGATCGGTCTCGCTTTTGATCCACGACCAATCCGGGAGTCAGGTAATAGCTGAGGATTAGTTTTGCCGCTTCACGCGAGACCGCGAGGGCGAATTCGAGACGCTCAGACAAATTGGGCAGTGATGTCATTTTTGTTTTTCGATTTTCGTGGAGTGACTCTGTCTTGAAGCGATGGCAGCGACTGCTTGTCCCCATCCGTGTGGGCTTCATATCCGTGTGGGATATCTCGCGTTCGAGAAAACTTCAGGAACGCAGTCCCACACGGATATGAAGCCCACACGGATGGGGACAATCCGCCTTTTACATCGAAAAATCTCCGCTCCGAAAGTCTCACTGATGTTCCACCTACTATTCTGATGCAGGCACCCCGACCCGTTAGGCGAAAGAGGAGTGTTGACATTTGGGGTCTCGATGTGAAGTGAATCTGACTCAATTCGTCGGGTCTTTCGATTCGTCGGGCTGACTTTCGATGTGATAAAAACAGCGCACGACGAATCGAAGGAGACGACGAATTGGGAGGCAGCGGTGCTAGCGAAAATCGAAGTTGGCCGCGTTAGACTTCCGTCTCAGTGGCCCGCACTTCAAGGATCCAAAGGAGTTGCTCATGCGTTATGGAAGTCGATTGATCTTGGCGGGCATGATCGCGATTGCGACCGGAGGATTTCGTCTCGCGGTGGCCGCCGAACCGGATGCGCTGCGGCCTCCGGCAATCGCGGTCGAGAGCGTCCCCGTGGTACCGTCCGAGTTGATGGAGCGGTTGGCTCAGTATCAAAACACGCGTGCGGCCTTATTTCGCGGGTGGTGTCCGCACGGAAGGGGGATGTTGGTTGTCACTCGATTTGGCGACACGGCTCAACTTCATCGCGTCTACGATCCGGGTGGGCGCCGCGAGCAAGTGACGTTCTTTCGCGAGCCGTGCAACGGCGTGTTTCTGCCGGCCACAGAAGATGGCGCATTGCTGCTGACGATGAGCAAGGGCGGGAGTGAGAACGATCAAGTCTATTTGTTGGATCGGAAGACCGGCCGCGCAAGTTTGTTGACAGACGGCAAATCGCGAAACTTGCTGGGTCCGGTGCGCGATGACGGCTCACGAGTCGTCATCTCGAACAACAGCCGCAACGGCCGCGATACTGACATCTATCTGGCCGAACCGCGGCGCACCGGATCGCTGAAGCTGCTAATGCAGACGACCAACGAATTCTGGACGGCCACCGATTGGTCCACGGACGGATCGAAGCTGTTGGTGAATCGGTATGTGTCAATCAATGAGTCATATCCCGGACTGCTCGATGCGGCTTCGGGTGAGAAGACGATGTTCCCGATTCCCGGTGGAGACAAGGCGTCGTTTCAGAATCTGAAGTTCGCCCGCGATGGGAAATCGGCGTACGTCACGACAGATGCTCGTGGCGAGTTCCAAGAACTGGCGCGGCTCGATTTGTCGTCGATGCAGTACGAATGGTTGACGAGCGACATCCCGTGGGACGTCGAGTCCATTGAAGTCGATCATCAGACCGGTCGCGTGGCGTTCACCGTTAATGAAGACGGAGCCAGTTCGCTGTACTTGCTCGACCCGCAAGCTGGCAGCAAGCCGCTGAAGGTCAAGCTGCCGCTGGGCGTGGTCGAAAATCTGGAGTTCAATCTCAATGATCAGTTGCTGGGATTCACTCTCGCGCGGCCGGATGGGCCGGGCGATGCCTACGCTCTGCGAATCAGCACCGGCGAAGTGACTCGTTGGACATACAGTGAGGTCGGCGGCCTCAATCCGGTATCGTTCGTGGTCCCGACGCGCATTCGATTTCCCTCGTTTGACAAGCGGGAAATTCCGGCGTTTGTGTATCGGCCGCGAGGTGCCTCGGCCGAGAAAAAAGTTCCCGTGTTGATCAACATTCACGGCGGACCGGAGAGCCAGTCGCAGCCGACGTTTGTCGGCATGGATCAGTTTTATGTCAACGAACTCGGCATTGCGGTGATCTATCCGAATGTGCGCGGCTCGGCGGGATACGGAAAGACGTACCTCAAACTGGACAACGCTGAGAAACGCGAAGACAGCGTCCGCGACATTGGAGCGTTGCTCGATTGGATCGCTCAGCAGCCAGACTTGGATTCCACGCGAGTCGCAGTGATCGGCGGGTCGTATGGCGGCTACATGGTTCTGGGATCGCTGGTCATGCATGGCGAGCGGCTAAAGGCGGGGATCGACATTGTCGGAATCGCCAACTTCACGACGTTCCTCAAGAACACCAGTCCGTATCGCCAAGACTTGCGCCGCGCGGAATACGGCGACGAGCGTGAGGCAAAGATGCAGGAAGTTTTTGAGCGGATCAGCCCGGCCAATCATCCCGACAAGATTCGCTCGGCGTTGCTGGTGGCTCATGGTAGGAACGATCCGCGTGTGCCGTTCTCCGAAGCCGAACAGATCGCTGCCAAAGTTCGAGCCGACGGCCGCGACGTCTGGACGGTCTTCGCCGACAACGAAGGACACGGATTCGCCAAGAAGCCGAACCGCGATTACCTGACGGCAGTGATCGCGATGTTCCTGCGCGATCATCTCACCCAATGACGAATGACGAATTCGTCCTATACGGCGTTGATCCACGGAGCGTCGAACACGAACAGTTCGTCGATCAGATCATCGAGCGTGGACGTGACCGTGTCGCGCGGATCTTTGGCGAGGCCGTTGCCACCGGAGACCGTGTCGTTGCCGGCTTCACCATCAATCCGGTCGTTGCCGAGTCCGCCGCAGAGGAGATCGTTGCCGAGACCTCCGCGCAGTCGGTCGTTGCCTTCGCCGCCGATCAGCGTGTCATCACCGTCGTCGCCATAGAGGCTATCGTTGCCGAGATATCCCGACAGCGCATCGTTGCCGGCACCGCCTTTCAGCGTGTCGTTTCCCGCTCCACCATTGAGTGTGTCGTTACCTTCGTCCCCCGAAATACTGTCATTGCTATCACCTCCCAGCAGCGAATCGTTGTCGCTGCCGCCCGTCAAGGTGTCGCGGCCGATGTTCCCTCGCAGTGTGTCATCGCCGTCATTACCGGCGAGCAGATCGTTGCCAGTTCCTCCTTGCAGGTCGTCGTCGCCGCTGCCCCCTTGCATGTTGTCGCCATCAGCGCCGCCATCGAGCGTATCGTCGCCGTTCCCGCCAAGGATCGAATCATGGCCGGCATCGCCGCTGATCTGATCGCGTCCGTCGTTGCCGACCAGGCTGTCGGCACCCGCCCCGCCGACAAGCGTGTCGTCCCCGTTACCGCCAATCAACGTGTCTTTGCCGAGGTCGCCGGTCATCCAGACTGGAAACGAAATCGCCGAGGCATCGACACGATCATTTCCCGTTTTCGCGTTGATCGTGATCCGCGCGGCAAATGCGGGATCGACGGATTCAATCGTGATGGTGTCGTTCCTGAGTCCACCGTTGATGATCAGTTCGGTAGTCGGATTGAGGAACGTGGAGGTAACGCCGTCGATCACGACCTGCATTCGTTGGTTATCTGGATCACTGTCATCGCGAATGACGATCGTGTGTGCGGAATTCGGGAGGATGTTGATCGTGTGAGTTTCCGGCGGAGTCACTTCGCCACCGGCGCCACCAGCAGATGCACTGACTTCCCAGCCAATATCCTTGAGCGCAGCATAGTCGAGCGCGGTGAAGAGTTTTCGAGTGCCGACCAATAAGGACGGGTCCATTGCCACTTCTTGCCCGGCTTCTTCCAAATCTTCGCGGAAGTGAGCGTCGTTCTGGAGCGGCACGGAGCTCGCCGTCACGTCGTATTCGGCGACGGCATTTGGCCCGGTAAACGATGAACCGACCACGTACCGATCCCACGAGTCAGCCGTACCGACTCCTAAGACGTGACCCAATTCGTGCATCGCTACTGACAGAAAATCCTGCTGGCCGGATGCCTGTTCTTCGGGTGTCGTTCCGAAATACCAGTTTTGGTCACTGTCGAACGTGATCGAACCGCCCCAGGGTCCGTAATCGGTCTCGGGACTATCGAAGACTCCCGCCTGACCGCGCGCGGCAACGAGGTCGTTCCATGCGGCAGATCCGGACGTCGAGTATCCGCCGGGGCCGCCGAACGCCAGCGAACTGATACTCCAGGCGCCGACAAAGACGACAATCGTATCAGCGGGGATCGTCAAATCATTGATCGTCGTACTGCCGCTCGCGCTCGGGTTCGTGAAGTTGATCGACCAGGAGTTGCTGCCGCCGGGAGCGATGGCCAACAGATTGTCATTGAGTTGATCACCGAGTGTCTGGCCGGCGAGTTCCAGGACGTCGCGCCGCGCCTGATCGTCGAAGAAGTGATTCGCGTCACGGCTGTAATCGAATTGAATGGCGACGGTCAGCAGTTGCCGTCGTTCCAAAAGCTCTGTCCGGCAAGTCGACCGGCCGCGCCGCCGCGCCACGGGCCACAGCTTCTTCAGTCTCCGAGACAACGATCGCATGGCACATCCCTCAAGTACTCAATCCTGGCCGAACTTCATTCGTCCATTTGGCACTGCCGAAACGGTTGTCCGGCCGCAAGAAAGGTCCGATCCGCGCAATCGCTTTCTCGGCGCCAGCATGTTCACGACGATCCACAAAACTCTTTTCATCCGTGAAACCGCGCAGGCTGGCATCGGCCCTCCAATCAGACCGAGAAAATCCGCAGGACTGATATGACCGTGTGCGTCGGCATGAGGGTGATAAACCGAACGAACGTCGCGACCGTACTGCTCGTAATCCTCAGAGTTTTCCGCACGCCGTACTGTCGTAGCCGAAGTCGCCAGACTTCGGATCTGAACTCTGGCGAGTTCAGTTACATCTGACAGTTATTTCTGCGCCAGTCCTTAGGATTTCAGTGATCACCCGATACCCAATGCAACAGGCTGGAGCGTCTATCGGCGGTAAGTCGGAAAAGACGGATCGGTCATACCGGTTGCACCGGTTATTCATTGCCGGTGCCATCGCAAAGCGAGTTGGGAATCTGTTCCGATCCGGTCGGGACAGAGCAATGTGGTGCGACGTTCTGCGTCGCAATACACGACGCGGAGAGCCTGTGAAGGAATTGAGCCGCGACCGTCAGCGACCGTCAGGGCTCTAACGGTCGGGGCTCCAAATACACGTCCCCCGCTCGCCAATGTTTTCCGAGCCTCGACAGTCCGGGAGCGGTAAGGGGAGATTGACGATTGATGAACAAGGATTGTTGATTGTTGAAGTCGAAGTGAGCGGCGGTGCCCTCGTTCAAC
>JAYVSP010000254.1:0-9824 GCA_043775215.1 Planctomyces sp.
CCATCAAACCCAGGGCGTTGCCCTGGGCTGCCGAGTCTTGGCCCGTTGGGCCAGAACCACACTCGCGATTCGTCCGGGGGCTGACGCCGGCGTCAGCCATCAGCCGGAACGCGTTAGCGCGCGTTAGCGTCCGGTTTTCGCCGATCCGAACCGGATGCTAATGCATTCCGGCTGATCAGATTGGGATCGACACGAATCACGCACGGTCATTTAGGTTACTCGGATCCTTCCAACTCGGCCTGCAACTGGCACCAGCGTTCCTCGACCTCGTTGAGTTGTGAGGTCAAGGCGGTGACTTCGTTGTGCAGACGCAGGGATTCCTTGGCATCGCTCGTTTCCAAGAGTTGGCTGCTGGCTTTCTTCTTTTGATCGTCGAGGCGACTGATCGTTTTCTCGATGGTAGCGATCTCTTTGCGGATCGCTCGATCGTCGCGGCGGGGGGCGCGCGGAGTGGTCAGGTT
The DNA here is from genome assembly GCA_043775215.1 of Planctomyces sp. Taxonomy (GTDB): domain Bacteria; phylum Planctomycetota; class Planctomycetia; order Planctomycetales; family Planctomycetaceae; genus SXKJ01. The sequence continues at coordinate 462 of JAYVSP010000254.1, forward strand.
CCGAACTGCGGGTGGCGCTTTGCTGAGGCGTGTGGCGAGTTCTCGCTCGCCGTCGTCGATCTCTTTATTGACCGCGTACAGGTAGGCGTCGTAGCCGCCGCCGTAGTTGGTCACGTGGCCGTCGCGGACTTCGATGACGCACGTCGCGACGCGCTTCATGAAGTGCCGGTCGTGCGTCGTGAAGATGACTGTTCCCTTGTAGTCGACCAACGCCTGAGCGAGTGCTTCTACCGTATCCACATCGAGATGGTTGCCCGGTTCGTCGAGAACCAGCACGTTGTATTGCGAGAGCAATAGTCCGGCGAGACAGACTCGCGCGCGTTCGCCTCCCGACAGGACCGAGATTGGTTTCTGGACGGCGTCGCCTCGAAAGAGCATCGCTCCGGCGATGTTCAGAATTGTCTGCGTCGTCGTGCCGAACATGGCGTTGTATTGGAGGTACTCCAGCACTGTGTCTTTCTGCGGCAGGCTGGTGTAGACGTGCTGAGCATAGACGCCGATCTGACATCCAAAGCCCCACTTCACCTCGCCAGCAAGCGGTTGCAGCGAGTCGACAACCGTTCGCAGGAACGTCGTCTTACCCTGGCCGTTGTCGCCGACGATGGCGGCTCGCGAGCCGTGATCGATCTCCACGCCAATGCCGCTGGCGACTTGGCGTTCGGGATATCCGATGGCCAGATCGCGGCACCGCACGGCCGGGCCTTGCCGCGGTTCGACCTGCGGCGCGCGGATGTAGGCGGTCGGTTCGTCGCTAGCAATGTCGGTCAGTTCCAGCCGTTCAAGCTGTTTGGACTTGGACCGAGCCTGCGTCGCGGTGCTGGCTCGTGCTTTGTTCTTGGCGATGAAGACTTCCAGATCGCGGCGTTTCGATTGAATCGCCGCATTCGAGCGAACGAGGTGCTCGTTCTGCTCCTGCTGATAGTTGAGAAATGCGTCGATCTTGCCCGGATACATTGTCAGCTTGCCGCGCGACAGATCGAGCGTGTGGTCGCAGGTCGCGTTCAGAAATGCTCGGTCGTGCGAGACGATCAAGCACGCCTCCTTGAAGTGCCGCAAGAAGTGTTCGAGCAGAATTTGCGTTCGCAAATCGAGGAAGTTGGTCGGTTCGTCGAGCAGCAACAAGTTCGGTTCGTGCAGCAACAGCGCCGCCAGTTTGACGCGCGTCTGCCAGCCGCCCGACAACCGAGAGACCGGGCCTTCGAGATAGTCTCCCTTCAACTCGAACTGGCCAGCGACCTCGCCGCACTTCCATTCGGGCTGCCCGCTGTCGCGAATCAGGAAATCGTGAGCCGACTCGCCGGGCAAGAACGGATCGTGCTGCCGCAGGTAGCCGATTTGCAGATTCGGATGCCGCAGCACCTCGCCGCTGTCGAGTTCTTCTTCGCCTAGCAGGATGCGGAGCAGCGTACTCTTCCCCGCTCCATTGCGGCCGATGAAGCCGACCTTCACATCGTCGGACAACGTCGCATCCGCCTCGTCCAACAGCACCTGCTCGCCATAACTTTTGCACGCCTTCTGAATCTGCATCAACACAGCCATCGGTCACGAACCCTCGCCAAGTATGATCGGAAAGGGCGGAACTGTAACGGGACGACCGCCCGTTGTGGATTCAGCCTTCGAAGCAACCTGTCGGGACGCAAGGTTGCTGATCATCACATCGCTTTGCCGCCGGTGCGAATGAGCGTGATGAGGTCTTTGGTTGAGAGCTTGCCGGCCTGGTCGGTACCTTCGAGGATGCTGGCGACGAGGCCCCGCTTCTCGGCGTGGAGTTGCAGGATTTGTTCTTCGATCGTCTCTTTCGCGACGAGCCGATAGACCGTGACCGGACGGGTTTGGCCGATGCGGTGGGCGCGGTCGCTCGCTTGGTCTTCGACGGCCGGGTTCCACCACGGGTCGAGGTGGATCACGTAGTCCGCTCCCGTCAGGTTCAGGCCGGTGCCGCCCGCTTTTAGGGAAATCAAGAACAACTCGCCGTCGCCGCGCTGGAAGGCATCGACTCGTTCTTGGCGTTTCTTCGGTGGAGTTTGGCCGTCGAGGTATTGGTACGTGATGCCTCGTTCGTCGAGTGCCTCGCGGACCAGCGCGAGGTGCTGCGTGAACTGGCTGAAGACCAGTGCTCGGTGGCGACCCTCGCGGAGTTCGTTCAATGTTTCGAGGAACAGGTCCAGCTTCGCCGACGACTTCGTCCAAGTGGCGTCGACCAAGCGCGGATGACATGCCAGTTGCCGCAGCTTGGTCAGCGCGGCGAGCACTTGAAATCGCTGGTCCTTGTCGGATTCCTCGACGAGGTCAGTCAGATGCGAGACGGCCCACAGTCGAGCGTCTTCGTAGCGGCGGCGTTCGGCGGCGGAGAGTTCGGCCGTGAGTTGAATCTCGGTGCGCGGCGGCAGTTCCGTAAGCACTTCGCTCTTCGTGCGGCGGAGGATGAATGGCCGCAGGACGCGCGACAGCGCGTGCTTGCGGTCGGCGTCATGTGACTTTTCGATCGGATCGCCGAAGACTTCGCGGAATCGTTCCCAGCTTCCGAACAGTCCGGGCGAGATGCAGCGAAACACGCTCCACAGGTCGCCGAGATGGTTTTCGGCCGGCGTGCCGGTCAGTGCCAAGCGCCAGTCGGCGGTCAGGTCGCGCACGGCTTGAGCGGTCTTCGTCTGACTGTTCTTGACGTTCTGAGCCTCGTCCAGAACAAGCGTACCCCAACTGACTTCTTTGAGTTCGTCGGCATGTTGTTGCACTAGGTAATAACTGCTGATGAGCAGATCGCCGGCGCCGAGCGTTTTCAGAAATTCGCAGCGGTCAGTGTCGCGATACAGGACTGGCCGCAGCGTCGGAGCGAAACGTTCGCATTCGCGGACCCAGTTGAAACCGACCGATACCGGCGCGATCACCAGCGTCGGCCCGACTTCCCGCCGGTCGAGCAACACGGCCAGCGCCTGCACCGTTTTGCCCAACCCCATGTCGTCCGCCAAGCAACCGCCGACACCCCACTCGGCCAACCGCCGCAGCCATTTGAATCCATCCACTTGATAGTCGCGCAGCTCGGCGGTCAGCGTGGCGGGAACTTGCGGCTCCAGGTCCGCCGCGCGAGACAGTCGGGAGAGCGTCGTCTTCCAGGTCTTCGAGGCTTTGAACGTCACATGCTCGTCGAGCAAGTCCGCGATAATCGGCGCGGCGGTCGTGTTGAACTCCAGCTTGCCGCGGTTCGAGTGCAGCATGTCCGATACCGCCGCCAACCGGTCGCGGAATGCCTGCGAGATCGACGCAAATTGACCTTTGCCCAGATCAACATAACGTCGCCCACCGCGCAGCGCCGCCAGCAACGCGGCGATCGGAAACTTCACGCCGTCCAACTCGACAGACCCGGACAGCCCGAACCAATCGTGCTGGTCCTTGATCTCGACACGCAACGCCGACGGCGAGATTTCCCCCAGCACGCGCATGCGGCGGACCTTCGCATCCTCGGGCCAAACGACGATCGGGTCTTCCGCGTCGCGCGCCCGCAGCGTGTCGAGCAGATCGAGCACATCGTCATCGCCGTCAATCGTCCACGCGAATCGTTCCGTGACCGCGAACCGTTGCAGAAACAAATCCTTCTCCAGACTTTCCGCGCGGAAGCGTTCGCTCTCCAAGTCCCGTTCGACACGGACTCGCTCGTCATCCACTTTGCCCAGCACTTCAACCGGCCCGTCTCCCGGAGGGAAGTACGCCCCCTCAGAAATTGGATGGACGCACAAATCAATCGCCGCGCCGGCCTGGTCGTGCGGCGTGATCCTCAGCCGCAAGCGATTGTCCGCATCGACCAACTCGCCCTTCATCGAGTCCGGCAAGCCGACCGGCAACTTGGCTTCCAACATGGGTAAACGTTTGAGCAACTCTGCTTGAGCCGCTTGGGGGAGCGCCGCCGCGTTGTCGTTCAACGAGCGGGCCAATCCCATCTGTATGTCATTCGCGGGAGCGACGTGCAGGACCGACTCCAGTTCATCGAACCCGATCGCATGATTCCCACAGATCGCGAAGATGGCGAACTCCGATTGCGACCTTCCATCCAACGCGACCGTCAACCGCCAGGTTTTGTCAGGCGATTCCTGAATGGCCAAACCAAACTGAGCTTTTTTCACTTCGATCGGTGCGGAGTTGAGCGTCACCATCGGATGCCCTACCAATGCCTCCAAACAATTCCCAAGCTTATCCTGACCCGGCCCCCACGATCCGTAGCAATTTCCCGCTGTTGCCACCGCCACATCCGCCGGAGTCAGTTGCAGATTGGAAACACGGCCAATCCGCTCCCAATTCAATCCCCGACCTTTCGTCCAGCCGCCACGCTTGCTGAGCGTCTGTTGCAGCGCTTCGAGTCGAAAACCAACCTGTCCCGCCAATGACGAAGATTGCCACGACGAGGACGTAAACAGGTGCTTCGTCAAGCGCCACGCCAACCGCGACATGTTGGGAACCGGCACGGCCGCGTTCGCTGGACTGCGATCACTCCGCTCCAGGAATTGATCGATCTCCCGCAATGCCCTGGCCCAATCCGGCTGTTCCTCACCGAGAATCGCCTGGACCAGCGGCGACTTCGCACCCTGCGCGAACTCGCGTTGCACACGCACCGACAACGCATAGGTGTGCTTGCAGAATTCCCTGGATTGCGAATACGGACATGTACAAGTCGCATCCAACTGGAAATCGGAATCGCTAATGTCCTCGTCGACTTGATCAAGAATCAGCACCGACACAGTGTATGACTTTTGGGAACTGCCCTGGCATTGACTGACGATGCGTTTCTGATCCCGCACAAACGTCGGGTTCGAGATCAGTGAGAGATAACTCTTCCCAAGAGTCCGCGCGTCGCCGTAATGCTCGTCAATGAGATACCTGAGTTCTTCTTGCCAGTTTCCGAGTGATTGCTGAAATCCTCGATTCGAAGAGTCCTGCGCGCGTCCGACTTGCGTCATCATGGCATCCTGCCTCCGGCGATCACAAACTTGTGGCATGAGAAACTTGACGCGGAAGGATAGCGGCTGTTATTTCCAATTCCAGTGCCTTCCCGAATCGCCGACAAACGCGCGGTGGATTCGGTTGGCGGAACTGTGTTCGGCTTCAGGACATCATCGACGGCACGTTGAACTCTTCCGTGTGATCCCGCCATGCAGATACGTGTCTTGTCAAAAATTCTCAAGAATTCTGTTTGGACTGTTAGCCTGACGTTGGCTGGCAGCCTCTTTGTCTGGTGCCCGGTTTGCGCGGCCGATCCGGTTGCGGCTCAGGATTTGTTCGAGACGAAGGTTCGGCCGGTGCTGGTTGATGTCTGCTTCAAATGCCACGGCGGAGACAAGACCAGTGGCGGGCTGCGAGTTGATTCGCGCGAGGGACTCTTGAAAGGGGGCGACTCCGGGCCGGCGATTGTGCCGAGCAAACCGGGCGAGAGTTTTTTGCTCACGGCGATTCGGCACGAGGACAACGACTCCAAGATGCCGCCGGATAAGAAACTGCCGGACGAAACCATCGCGGCGTTTGAAGCCTGGATCGCTGGCGGCGCGGTGTGGCCGCAAGGTTCCGTCGGCGGTTTTGAGGCGAAACGGCACTGGGCATTTCAGCCGGTTCGGCGTCCCAAAGTGCCAGAGATTTCAAATCTCAAATCTCAAATTTCAAACGCGATCGACGCCTTCATTCAGCCGAAGCTCATGGCAGCGGGACTCCGGTTGTCTCCAGCAGCCGACCGGCGCACGTTGCTGCGGCGGGCGACGATTGATCTGCATGGCTTGCCGCCGACGTTGGAGGAGATCGCGGAGTTCGCGGCGGACGAGTCGCCGGTTGCATTCGAGCGGGTTATTGACCGCTTGCTCGCGTCGCCGCGCTACGGCGAACGCTGGGGACGTTATTGGCTGGACGTGGCACGGTATGCCGACACGAAAGGGTATGTCTTCATGGAAGACCGCAACTACCCGTTCGCGTACACGTACCGCGACTGGGTGGTGCGGTCGCTGAATGAGGATGTGCCGTATGATCAATTCCTCATCCGGCAATTGGCTGCCGACTTGTTGCCGGAACCGGAGCGAACGGCTCACTTGCCGGCACTGGGCTTTCTGACGTTGGGCCGGCGGTTCCTCAACAACATCAACGACATCATTGATGACCGCATCGACGTTGTCTGCCGAGGCACGATGGCGCTGACCGTCGGCTGTGCTCGGTGTCACGATCACAAGTACGACCCGATTCCGGCGGCCGACTATTACTCGCTGTACGGCATCTTCCGCAGTTCGCGCGAGCCGACAGGGGATGAAGCCAAACCGCTGATGGCCATGACTCTGGTCGAAGAAGACAAGCCGTTCGAGCCGTATATTTTTCTGCGCGGCCAGCAGGGGAATCATGGTCCGCGAGTCCCTCGGCAATTCTTGTCTGTCGTCGCTGGGCCGGACCGAAAACCATTCGCTAGTCGAAGTGGACGGCTGGAACTCGCACAGGCGATCGCATCACCGCAGAATCCGCTCACCGCGCGAGTCCTCGTCAATCGAGCCTGGATGCTGCACTTCGGCGCGCCGCTGGTGAGGACGCCCAGCGATTTCGGCCTCCGATGTGAGCCGCCGAGTCATCCGGAATTGCTCGACTGGCTGTCGGCCGAGTTGATCGAACACGGCTGGTCGCTGAAGTGGCTGCATCGCGAGTTGATGTTGTCCGCGACGTACCGACAGGCGAGCGGACTCGATGCCTCAAATCTGAAATCTGAAATTGCAAATTTGAAATTGGAGAGCTCCACCGATCCCGAAAACCGCCTGCTCTCACACATGAACCGCCGCCGGATGGATTGGGAGTCGCTGCGCGATTCGCTGCTGTTTGTGTCAGGTCGGTTGGACAGCGCGGCGGGCGGTCCCGCGACGGACATTCTCAAACCGCCGTTCGTGACTCGACGGACGGTCTACGGTTTCATCGACCGCCAAAACTTGCCGCTCGTCCTGCGCACGTTCGATTTCGCCAGCCCCGACACGCACGCTCCGAATCGGTTCGTGACATCCGTGCCGCAGCAAACGCTCTTCCTGCGCAACAGTCCGTTCGTCATCGAGCAAGCCCGCGCATTCGCCGCTCGCGCCGGTAACCTGGACATCATCGCGTTGTTCCGCCTGGCTTATGGCCGCGATCCGTCCGCCGATGAACTGGCGCTGCTGCAACAATTCCTGCGTGAAGCCGAGCAGGATTCGCGACCGGCCGGCGGTTCGCTTTCGCCGTGGGAACAACTCGCGCAGGTGCTGTTGCTCTCGAATGAGTTTCAGTTCGTCGATTAGTCCCTTTTTTTGGAGTGCGGGGATGCATCCCCGCTTTGGTTTGCGGCGGAGCCGCTTTTATTTGCGATCGAAACAAGCACTTTCTTTTGCGTTCGAGCCAGCGACATGGCGAAAAACAAAAAGCGGTTCCACCGCAAACCAAAGCGGCGATGCATCGCCGCACTCCAAATAAAGTCACTTCAATTTCGCTCGGCATGGCGATAAAAATCTCGCACTATGAAACGTCCTGCCAAACTTGCGTTGTCTGATGGAACGGTCTTTTGTGGTTGGGGATTTGGGGCCGAAGGGGAAATCTTCGGCGAAGTCGTGTTCAACACGAGCATGACCGGGTATCAGGAAATCCTCACCGACCCGTCGTACTGCGGTCAGATCGTCACGATGACGTATCCGTTGATCGGCAACTACGGCAGCAACGCGGACGACGTCGAAAGCGGCAAGTTGTCGCTGAGCGGCTTCATCGTTCGCGAACTGTGCCGCTTCCCCAGCAATTACCGGTCGACCTTGTCGCTGGATGAGTACCTCGCCAAACACGGCGTCATCGGACTGGAAGGGATCGACACGCGTGCCTTGGTCCGTCGCCTGCGCGTGCAGGGCGTGATGACGGGCATCATCTCGACAGTCGATCTCGACGACCAGTCGTTGGTGGAGAAGGCTCGTCGCAGCCCGGACATTATCGGCCGCGATCTGGTGAAAGCGGTCATGCCCCAACAGAGCCGCGACTGGAACGACGGCTTGAATGCTCTGGTGCGCGAACGGATCACGCCGGGATACGGCGGACTGCATCAGCCGCTGAGCGACAACTCGGACGGGCCGCACGTGGTCGCGATCGACTACGGCATGAAGTGGAATATCCCGCGGCATCTGCGGCAGCTTGGTTGCCGAGTCACCATCGTCCCTGGCTCGGCCACGGCGGACGAAGTGCTCCACCACAAACCCGATGGAGTCTTCTTGTCGAATGGCCCCGGCGATCCGCGTCCGCTCGATTACGCGATCCAGACGATTCGTGACCTGTTCGGGAAAACGCCCATCTTCGGCATTTGCCTCGGCCATCAATTGCTGGGACTCGCATTGCATGGCGAAATCTACAAGCTGAAGTTCGGACACCGCGGCGCGAACCAACCGGTGCTCAACACCGAGACCGGCAAGGTCGAGATCACGTCCCAAAACCACGGCTTTGCGCTGCGAGCCGAATCGCTGCCAAAGACTGTCGAGATCACGCATCTCAACTTGAACGATCAAACAGTGGAAGGAATCCGCTGCCGCGACATGCCGGTCTTCGGAGTCCAGTATCATCCCGAAGCGTCAGCCGGTCCGCACGACAGCCATTATCTGTTCGGCGAGTTCCGCAAGTTGATGTGCTGAGTTATTCTGTTCGCAGTCAAGGATGACTTGTTTATCGTTTTCAGATTGATGTTTGCGTGCTACCTACGTCCTTTGGGTCTCTTTTGTCCCTTTGAAAAGACGAAAGGGACCGAAGTGCCCCAAGGCATCGCGCAAATATCAACCTGAAGAGCGATAAACGAGTGAAGTCCAAAATCTCAACCATCAAATAAGGACAATGCCCGATGCCTGCGGAACGTACTCTGATTCTGTTCAAGCCCGATGCCGTTGAACGGCGCCTGTGTGGCGAATTGCTCAGCCGCATTGAAAATAAGGGGCTCAAGATCGTCGGCTTAAAAATGCTGAAGATCACGCCCGAACTCTCGAAGAAGCATTACGCCGAACATGTATCCAAGCGTTTCTATCCGCTGCTCGAATCGTTCATCACTTCCGGTCCCGTGGTGGCGTTGGCAGTTGAAGGGCCAGAGGCCGTGTCGGTGATGCGCACAATGGTCGGTTCGACCAACGGCCGGCAAGCCGCTCCCGGAACAATCCGCGGCGACTTCGGAGTCAGCCGGCAGATGAACCTCATTCATGGCAGCGACGGTGTTGAAGCCGCTCAACGTGAGCTGGCCATCTATTTCCGGCCGGAAGAATTGATCGACTATCAGCCGATCCTTACGTCAATGTTTGCCGCGGCGGATGAACTAGGCTAAGTGGACCCGCATTGAACTCTGGGTAGCCACGCTCGCCAAGAGCGTGGGGGAAT
>JAYVSP010000255.1:0-2939 GCA_043775215.1 Planctomyces sp.
TCCCGATCGACACCCTGTTCAAGCTCCGCACTCATCGCGGATTTCTAGAACAACTCGCTTTCCAACGCACCACCAGTTTTCCCACAATGGACGGCTACATCGTTACACGCCGCTGATGATCCATAGAGGCGATTTATTTTTTTCTATACTTTGTCATCTTTACTCCGGGAGTCTGCCATGTGCAATCGTCGTCAGAAACGTGGTTTCACGTTGATTGAACTATTGGTTGTGATCGCCATCATCGCGATCCTCATTGCGTTACTTTTGCCGGCGGTCCAACAGGCGCGGGAAGCGGCGCGGCGAAGCCAGTGCAAGAACAATCTGAAACAACTCGGACTGGCTATGCACAATTATCACGATCTCTTTAAGTTGTTCCCGCAGGGGATGATTGCCAATAATCTTGGTGTTCCGTTGGCGGGTCCACAGTTTGGCGGATCCAGTTGGGCGATTTCTCTGTTACCCCAGCTTGAGCAGGCATCCTTGTACAAAGTCATCGCAGGCGTTCCTGGTGTTGCGATGAATTGGGTTCCGAATAATTCGGCATCGCTGAGTGACTTGACGAATTCCAACATTCCAGCCTTTGGCTGCCCGTCCGATCCCAACTTCCCGAAAAGGACGGCGCAGTGGGGTCTCACAGACTACAACGATGGGATCTGTATTAACTACGCGGCCTGCATTGGCAATGCCACGGCTACAGCCACAGGCGCCAATATTGCTAGCAGTTCTGTGATGACCGGTATGTTCTACGGGCTTTCCAACACGTCGAGTGCCAGCGTGAGAGACGGTTTGTCGAGCACGTTGATGATCGGGGAGATTTGCTTGGTGCCCGATAGTGCCGCCGAACGCGACTGGCATGGTCGGATGTATCGCGGCGAGTGGATTGGCGTCCAATTCAGCTCGGGCGCACCGCCCAATACCAAGACCCCGGACCTGATGATCCGCTGCCAGGCCGATCCGTTTGTTCCTTGCACCAGCAACTCGGGCGGGCCCAATTACATGTTTGCCCGCAGCTATCACACCGGTGGCGCCCATTTTGCAATGGGCGATGGTTCCGTTCGATTCATCAACCAGACAATCGACACCACGATGTTCAGCGGTTTGGGAACCCGTAGTGGCCGCGAGACAGTCAACCTCCAATAACACGCGGCGCGTGGGTATGCTCGATAGTAGTTTTTGAACCGATGGCGTCGTTGTCTCCACCGTGACAGGGACTTGCAAATTATTTTCTTGTTGGATTATGGAGATGCTCAATATGTCCCGCGTGTGTTTTCACCTGTTGCCGCTTGGATTGTTACTGCTGGCCATTATCGGCTGTGGTGGCGGATCGAATGAGCCGACGAAGTATGCGGTCACCGGGAAAGTGACGCTGGCGGGGAAACCCGTGGAGGAGGGTTTGATTCGCTTTGCCCCGGGTTCCGGTCAGCCAGCGCGCGATCCCGATGTCGCACCGATCACTTCTGGGAATTACAGCGCGATGGTGACCGCAGGTTCAAAACGCGTCGAGATCGAGGTCTATTCGCCCACTGGTCCAGAATTCGATGGCAAGCCAACCAACGTTCAAGTCGCCCCCGCGCAGTACAACACGGCGTCCACTTTGAAAAAGGAAATCCAGGCCGGGAAGAACTCGGATATCGATTTCACGCTGGAATGATTTTCGGTCGCGTTATTGCCGTGTGTTCGTGCTACGGCATTTCCGCTTGGTTCAGCAACTCTTGAGCCTCGTGTGCGGCCTCGGTGTCGGCGTGGTCTTTGATCAAATTTTGCAATTGTTTGATCGCTCCTTTGCGAGCGGATGGGGATTTCGACGCGGCTTGCTTGGCCAGATCGAGCGTCTTCCAGGCGGCGAGTTCTTCCTTGACGGCCACATCACCTGACAGTTCTTTGATTGTCGACGCGACATCGGCAGGCACGGCAAAGCCTTTGAACTTGGTCGGGATGGCCGAGTACCGTTTGTAGGCGTCCCACTTCTTCTCGTCATCGAGAGCTTTCTTTGCCGCTTCCAACTGTGCGGTGAGGTCATCCAGCACGACTTGGTTCAGATTCTGAGCTGCCTCTTTCACCGTCCCCTTGCCGTTGAGATGCTTCTTCAGCAGCAACGCGGCGTCCGAGTACTTGCCGAACTCGATCGCCTGCCACGCCGGCTGCAACTGCGGTGGAAGATCCTTCGGATCGACTTTCCACTTCGCGTCTCGCAAGGCATCAACGGACGAGCCTTCCAGGTTGTCGGCATCGCCAGTCTTCAGTGTGCCGTTTGGCAACAGCAGTCGTGCTTGCTTGATGTTTTGCAGCGAGATCGTAAACCCGAATTGGTTCTCGAAAGAACGATCCGAATCGCAGATTGTCGGCCAAGTGACTTTATTCTTCCGCAGATAGCCTTCCAACTGAGGTCGCGGTGTGCCCGAGTTGACCGCGATGAACATCACCGGCTGTCCCTCGAATTTATTGGCGGCGAAGAGCACTTTGGGCCACGCTTCGACGCACTTCGGACATTCCTCATCGAAGAAGTACAGCACCGCTGCCTTACCCGCCAGCATCTCATTGGTCACCGGTAGCGAGTTGATCCACACGGCCGGATTGCTCGGCAGCTTCGGAGCCGGCTTCGCCGCTTTTACTTCTTGAGCCTTCGCAGAAGCCCCTCCGAAAGCGACCGCAAGAGCTATCCACAAACTCAATCTCAACCACCGATCGGGATGCGGTGTGACAGCGAGTGTAAACGGCATCGTGTTCCTTTCACGTTTGGGACTTGATGATTCTTTCGCGAAGTAACCCGAAGCGTGAGCGAGGGCGAACGTTCCAGGATGCGATGAATTGGGAGTCATGTGAAACGCCCGCCCTCGCTGACGCTTTTTGAAGTTGCGCTGTCGTCCTGGCCCAAAGGGCAAAAACTCGAAAGCCCAGGGCAGAGCGGAGCGGCGTCAGCCGCGTAGCGCCGCCCTGGG
>JAYVSP010000256.1:0-8552 GCA_043775215.1 Planctomyces sp.
TGTTGCGAATGCTCGGACGAAATGGCCGGCTGGCCAATGCGATCGGGTTGTTCGTGCTGTCAGCGGCGATGATCGCGATGCCGACTTTGTTTGACGCTGTTTGGTCGGTTCTGGACGCGACGGGGATTGATTCGACGCGATCTGTGCTGGCACAGGCGGCCTTTTTTGCAGTGATCGCTGGCGTCACCGTGGGAATCCCGACGTTGTGCGTGGTGATGCTGGTCGCGACACGCTGGCAGGCGACCTTCTTGGCAATCGGTCTGGTTGGTGGATCGAGTTTGCTGTGTCCTTGGCTGGGGCCGCAGGGCAGCGGATTGATCGCGGCTGCCCTGGGCGTTTTGGCATTCTTGGCGACGATCGCGAGCCGTTCTGAAACGGCGAGCACTTCTGTCAATTGTTCGCCCTCGCTGATGCCGCGGATAAATTTAGGTGGAGTCGTTGCGTTGGTTGCGGTTGGGATGTTGTGGCCGGTGGGACAACGGATGGTACGACAGCTCGTGCCGGATTCATTCGCGTTGATGATGATCGAATGGGCGGTCATGGTGTTCGGAGCGACGTGGGGATGTTCGGTCCGAAGCGACGCAACGTCGGCGACCGGGCGGCGGACGTTGGTTTTTGGCGGGCTGACGCTGGCCTGTTGGGTATGGTTGTGCATAGCGGTTTTCCCGATGTGCGTGCGATTGGTGCTGGCCGAGAACGCCTACGTTGCTCCCGTTTGGCTGTTGATGACTCTGCGGCTGTTGTTCGCGGGCTTGGTTCTGGGACCAGTCGCGTTTCACTTTGGACGGTTCGCCAGAGTCACTTTCATTTCGGCAGACGTCGGACAAAACACAGCGAGCCAAGGTGGTCAGTCGGGTGGGATTGGTTTCGGAATCCTGGTATCGCTCGTTGCGGCGACAGCGAGCCGTTGGTTGTTGCCGTCGTTCGGCGTCTGGGCCTTGGTGACGTCGGCCACGAGCTTGTTGATTTTGGTGGCAGCGGTCGCATGCGATTGGACAGCCATGCTGACTCGGCTACGCGGTTTTCGGTCGGCTCGTATGTGGGCACGTGTTCGATGGGGCGTGAGTGGGGCATTGATTCTCTTTGTGGTTTCCGCGCCGGTGTGGGTCAGTTATCAGCCGACGCTGGCGGCGAAGATGCTGTTCGACTCGAACGTGTTTGCCGCGTATCGGGCAGGAGTGCAATGGGACTTACTTCGTGTTCTGGACGATTGCCGAGCGGCGATCACCGTCGAGGCCGATCAGGGCACGTTGACGGCGTGGAAGTCACACGGTTCGCAATTCTTGGTGCGTGAAAACGGAGTGCCGAAGGGGACGTTGACCACGAACGCGCGGTTGGTTCCGCGGTACGTTTCAGATGTTTTGCCGAGTGTGCTGCCGTTAGTTGTTCACGAGCACCCGCGGCGCGTGTTGTTGTTGGGCCTGCGTGCTGGCGAACCGCTGGCGGCGACGACAGCGTTTCCTGTGCAACGAGTTCTCTGTCTGGAGGCCGACCGCGGAGTCGTGGCTTTGTGCCGTTCGATGACGTCGCGTGAGGCCGCGAATGAGAGAAGTCGTCCACTGGTTTCAATGCACTCGAACCTCTTCGGTGACGATCGCGTCGAGACACGCGTCTGCGAACCGGCTGTCGCGACTCGGATGTTGCGTGAAAAGTTCGATGTGGTGATCTCTTCGCCCGATCAACCGTCGTTACCTCAAGCGGCAGTCTGGTTCACGGCAGAGTCGCTCCGCGCTGCGGCGCATTGCTTGGACAGCGAAGGTCTGTTCGCGATTCGCTTTCAGCATGTGGATGTCGGCCCGCAGCCGATGCGAGTGCTGGCGAAGACGATGTCGTCGGTTTTTCGCGAGGTTGCATTGATCGAGACGGCTCCGGGTGAATTGTTGTTCCTCGGCACGAATTCGGAACGGGGGTTCGCCCGCGCGGGATTCGTCGAACGATTGCAACGTCCGCATGTGCGGCAGATGCTGGCATCAATGGGTTGGGACTGGTCAACGCTGCTACGGCTGGGGCTGCAAGATGCAGACGCGATCGCACATCTGATCGGTGACAGATCCGCCGAAAGCATCAAGGGGCTGACGCCCCCCGCGCGCCGGGAAAACGCGGAGGTCGCGGTCAATGACTGTTCGCGGTCGACGTGGGCGTTTCGGCTGCCGCTGGATGTCATGCGGTGGGAGAACAAGCAGCAACAGACGCGCGCCGAGTTGGCGAAGCACCAACGCTTCCTGATGCAGTGGGGCGGCGACTCGGCCGACACTCCGGATGTTGCGACGCGGATCAGCGAATGGGAATTGTCTCGGCAGATCATCCGCCGCCACGCCGATGAGTTTTGGGCGTACCGTAAACAGGTGAAGGAGCATCTGACGAAATCGCCGCGAGCGATTCAGCAAGTCAGTCTGACGAAAACGGAATCGGGGCTGCACCCGGACGATGATCGCCGGTTGCGATATTTTCGCACCATCGGCGAGGTGGCGAAGAATGCTCATCCGACGGAAGCGGACCTCGATCGCATTCGCCGGTTTGAATCGCCGTTCGATCCGCTGGTCAGTCCCTTTTTGGCTCAAGAGGTCGTGGAGTTGACTGCTCGCTGCGAAGTCCGCGATCCGGCCGCCGAGTTGCAACATCGCTTGGCCGCAATCTATTTTTCGACGCCGGCCGATCGGTCGATTCGCAACGTGGCCGATGCGCTGGAATTCATCAACGCGACTCCCGCGGCAATCCCAGACAAGGCCGAGCGGTTTGATCATCTCAATGCACTGCTGCAAAAACTGTCCAATCGTTGGATCTCGCGCGGCGAATTCCGTCCAACATCATCCCGCGTCGCGCTCAATGACATTGAACGCAGCATCGCGGCAATGGAAGCATCGTTCACGACGATCGATGTCCTCGCCGACGAGCGAGTGATCTCGGCCGAAGATTGGACAGCCCGCCGCCAATTCCTGGAACGTCGTCTGCTCCGGCCCTTGCGAACCTATCGCGGCGAAGTCTTGAAACACTACATCAAGATCGAACAGACCCGCTCTGAGGTTGTGAAAGAATGAGCCGCGACTTTGTGAGCGGAACGGCGCTAGCCGCCGGTTCTTCGACTGAACAATGACGGCACATGACCGGTGGCTAGCGCCATTCCGCTCAAGCAATCAATTTGCTGACGACATTCCCGCCAACGTCCGTCAGCCGATAATCGCGGCCTTGGAAGCGGAAGGTCAGGCGTTTGTGATCCAGGCCGAGCAGATGCAGGATCGTGGCTTGCAGGTCGTGGACATGGACTTGGTCTTCGGTGACGTAGTAGCCGATCTCGTCGGTCTGGCCGATGGATTGTCCGGGCTTCACGCCGCCACCGGCCAGCCACATGGTGAAGGCTTCCAGGTGATGATCGCGGCCAAGCGAGTCTCGCGGCTCGCCTTGCGGAGTGCGGCCGAACTCGCCGCCCCAGATCACCAGCGTGTCGTTGAGCAACCCGCGCTGCTGGAGGTCTTTGACCAGCGCGGCCGCGGGTTGATCGGTTTCCTGGCAACGCTCGTCGAGCGACTTGCCCAACTCGGTGCCGGGATTGCCGTGATGGTCCCAGTCGGTGTGATAAAGCTGCACGTAGCGGACACCTCGCTCGACCAGCCGCCGAGCCAGCAGGCAGTTCCGCGCGAAGCCCGGTTTGCCCGCGTCTTTGATGCCGTAAGCTTCGAGCGTCTCTTTCGACTCGCCCGCGAGGTTGATGAGTTCGGGAGCGCTCGACTGCATGCGGTACGCCATCTCATACGCGGCGATGCGAGTCGCAATCTCCGGATCACCGACCAGCTTGAGTCGTTCGCCGTTGAGGTCTCTTACCGCCGCGACGAAATCTCCTTGCCGCTCATCGGAGACGTCCTTGGGGTTCGACAGATTCAAGATCGGATCGGCTCCGTTGAGGAACGGCACACCTTGATAGGTCGTCGGCAAGAACCCACTGGCCCAGAGCGGCGTCCCGCCGCGAGGCCCGCGCGGGCCGCTGTGCATCACCACGAAACCAGGCAGACTGTCCGATTCGCTGCCGATGCCATACGTCACCCAACTCCCCATCGCCGGCCGGCCGCTGAACCGCTCGAAGCCAGTATTCATGAAGAGCTTCGCCGGGCCGTGATTGAAGACGTCAGTCTTCATGCTCTTGATGAACGACACGTCGTCCGCGATCGAACCGAGGTGCGGCAACAACTCGCTGATCGTGGCCCCGCACTCACCCCACTGCCGGAACTTTCGCCGCGAGCCGAGCAGCTTCGCATCCTTCTTGATGAAGGCGAACCGTTTGCCGGCGACGAACGATTCCGGGATCACCTGCCCATCCATCTCGACGAGTTTTGGCTTCGGCGTGAACAGCTCAAGCTGGCTCGGCCCGCCCGCCATAAAGAGGAAGATGACCTGCTTGGCTTTCGCCGAAAAATGCCCGCGCCGTGGAGCCATCGGATTCGTGGCGCGAGCCGCCTCGCTCAATGCGACCGAGGCCGATGTCTCCGGCGCCGCGAAGAGTTTTCCCTCCGAAAGCAACGACGCCAAGCCGAGCGATCCGAGGCTCACACCGCCGTTGGCAAAGAAGTGCCGACGAGTGATTTCACGAAGTTGAAGTTGTTCGCAATTCATAGCACTCATCCTTTGGCGGCCTGCAATCGGGCGACAAAGTCGGCATGTTGCTGAGTCGCCAAGCCAAGCTCCAACGTGCTCATCAACTGTTGGAAGTTCTTGGCCAACAATGCCGCTTCATGAATCCACAATCCAGGAAAAGTCCGCAACCGTATGATGCCGTCCGAATCGGGTTGAAGTAATTCCTGTTTGGTTAAGTCGAACCAATACAACTTTGGCTCCTCAAGGCTCAACACCAGATACTCGCGGACTCCATAGCGGGCGTAATCATTCCGCTTCGAGTGCAGATCGATACTGCGGCTGCTGTGGGCAATTTCAGCGACAAGCTCCGGTGGGCCTTCCAGCCAATCGTCGGGAGTTGTCGCCGACTGACCGCCGTACTCTGGCAAGACCCGCAACAACAAGTCCGGCTGCGGCTCACCCTCGTCGCCCAGCAGAATCGTTGTGTTGTCGCCGGACTCGGTTCCCGGCGTGTGGCTTTCGTAGGCGAAAAACAATGTGCCCAGCGGCAAATGATTCGTCCCGTGTTTGCGTCGCATTGCGGCAGCCATGAAGACCACTCCTCCGATGAGTTCGGCTTCGACGTCTTCCGGCAGTTGCCGGTACAGCCGATGGAATTCGATTCGGGACATTCGGTCGCCGTTGTGCAGCGACGCGATTCGCGGTTTCGGTCTGGTGAGCGTGGCGGACATCAGGAAATCTCCATGACCAATTGCAAGTCGTTCCACAAGGCGGGTGAGACATCCACCGGCTTGAGGCGACGGAGTTCTGTCAACCACTCCGAAGAACTTCGACCGTCCAACGAGGACAGAGCGAATGCGGCAATTGCCGGCGAACGGCTCATACCGCCGCCGCAACATACCAGAACGGCGATTTCGTTTCGCATCATCGCCACCACAGTCATCACGGCGGTCCTCAACAACGCAACCGAGTTGCCGCTCCCATCCATCAAGGGAAATCGGCAGTAAATCAACTCGCGCGGCAATGGAGCTGGCGGTTCTTCGGCCGCGAGATCGACGACACTCGCAATACCTTCCTCGAAAAGAGCCTTCGCATCGCGCCCATCGCGAGCATTTCCAATCCACAGCTTTCGGGGGACGATCTCGTACATTGACACGCTCCCAAACAGAGTTCACTCCAGCCAATTCTCCACCCGCAGACCGGGCACTTTCTGAAAGTCTTTCAAGTTCGCCGACAGCAGCAGAGCGTTGTGGGAAATCGCGATGGCGGCGATTTTCAAGTCCTGAGTGCCGATGTTGATCTTTTGCTGTTTCAAGTCCTTGAACTCGCCCACGGTCAGCCCATCGTGCGGCTGGATGCGCCATTGTGAAAAGAAACCAATCAAGTATTCGAGCCGCTCGTAGGGATGGATTTGCTCTTCGGGAAACTTGGCTTGATTGATCTTCGCCAGCCAACCGCGCATCTGCTCTTCGACCGTGATCACAGTCAGAGCCACATCATCGTCTTCCGCCGCATCCAACCGTTCGGCGAGCGCCTCACACCGAGGATTCTCTGGGAACTGCAACAAAGTGACATGATCGGTATCGAGGAGAATCACGGCGTCTTCTCCGCTTCCGCTGTTTGCCGAGCCTGCGCGCGATCTGCCTCACGGTACTTCAGCGCTTCGGCGGCGATTTCCTTGAGGATCGGATCGTCGCCAAACATGCCGACGGTCGAACGCCAAGCATGTTTGTCCGGTTTGACGGGAAAGAATTTTTTCTTGTCCATCTGTGCGATGGACCGCTCACGATCTTGTTCGCGATTCTCACGCAAGATGTCCATGAACTCCTGGTCGACGGGGCCGGCTTCTCTGCCGACCGCATCGAGCCAACTCGGCTTCTTCGGCAGTTCGTCCAATCGAGCGATGACGGTCGAAAGTTGTTCTTCAACTTTCGCTAAGCGTTGTTCCAACGTTGCATCGGACATTGGTCATCCTCCGTTTGTGCGAGACTGACAGACCTCGACACCAGCTTACTCGCGGGTGATGAACTCATCCAAATTCAACAGCACGCGGGCGACGGCGGTCCAGGCGGATTTCGTGGGGTCTTTGTCTTTCGGGTCGGCGGCGAAGGCGGTGCGTTGAGCGTTCAGGAACTCGCGCAGACGTCGCAGTTCGAGGTCGGTTAGTGGGCGTGAGTAGCACAGTTCGACCGCTTGCCAGAGCCGCGCATCGTCGCTGTCGGTCACTGACGGCGGTGGAGTTGGTGGCAGCGGGCCAGTCGCCATGATCCGCTCGGCGAGTCCGACGGCGAATTCGTGGAACGAGCGATCGTTGGCCAGCGTCAAGGCTTGCAGTGGAGTGTTCGAGCGATTGCGGCGCGTGCAGGTGCCGTTCGCGTCGGGAGCGTCAAACGTCGGCAGCATCGGATAGGGGCTAGTGCGCCAGAAGTATGTGTACATGCCTCGGCGGAAGCGTTCCGATCCAGTGCTTTCGGGCCACGCCTTTTTCTGCTGCGTGACGATGTAGATTCCTTCCGGCTGCGGCGGATGCACTCCCGGCCCGCCGAGTTGTCGGGTCAACAAACCGCTGGCAGAGAGACAGACGTCGCGAATCAATTCCGCCTCCAACCGAATCCGCGATTGCCGGCCGAGCAGTTTGTTGCTGGGATCACGTTCGCGCAGGTCGGGCCGGGCGTGCGAGGCTTGCCGGTACGTGGCCGAGGTGACGATCAAGCGGTGCAAGCGTTTGAGAGACCACGCGGGGACTGTGATTTCAGATTTCAGATTTGAGATCTCCGATCCTCCCATCAACTCCGACGCCAGCAAGTCGAGCAACTCTGGATGCGTTGGGGGATCGCCCTGAGTACCGAAGTCATTCTCGGTCGGGACGAGTCCTGTTCCGAAGAACGCTTGCCACGCGCGATTGACCGTGACGCGCGCGGTCAGCGGATTCTCCGGCGAGACGAGCCAGCGGGCGAAGTCGAGGCGTGCTGAAACAGGCGAGCCGGTGGGCGTTAGTCCCCGGACGTCTCGTGGATCGTCCGACGGCTTACGCCCCTCGGCTCGCCGAGAGTCATGCAGAGGCGGCAACACGGCGGGGACGCCCGGTTGGACGGGAGCGCCTTTGCGCAGGAAGTCGCCGCGGATCATGATGTGCGTGTCGCGCGGCTTGGCCTTCTCATGCATGACGAGCGTTGTCGGAATTGCTTTGTTGAGAGCATCGAGTTGTTTCTTCAAGCCATCCAGCCGATTGGCCAGCGGCTTGCGGCGCGGGTCGGTGTTCTTGAATGCCGTTTCGAGCTGCTCGACTTGTGGCTTCGTTCGCTTGTCGGCTGGAGTGGCGATGATCGTGCGAATGCTGGCAGGGACGGAAAGCACATCGGCGGCAGCTCCGCTCATCGAGATGCGGAAGCAGCCGACTAAGTAGTTCGGCACAGAGTGCAATTGGTACATCTTGACGATCAATTTCGTGCCCGGTTTCGCAGTGATCGGATCTTTGAAAAAGAAGACTGCTTCGCGCGGGACGTTCAACATTGCGCCGGAATTCGGCTTCACATTAATGGCCCAGCCGGTCTTGGGCTTGCCGTCGATCGCATCGGCGATCGGATAGCCTTCTTGCGAGTGATCGGCAATCGCGCGGGCAATTTCCAGGCGAGCGGGGGACGTCAGTCCTCCGAGTGAATCGCTGAAGTCGAATGGGAACGCACTCGGAGGGTTAACACCCTCCGCTCGCCAGAGCAGTGACATCGCCGTGCAAACGCCTGATGGTCGAGAGGTCCGACTCGATGCTGAGGTCTCGGCGTTCACCGAAACCGATCAGCCGGGGATCTACCGAGTGAAAGTCGGCTCGACGGAAACGCGATTCGCGGTCAACCTGTCCGCCTCCGAGAGCCTCACCGCGCCGCTGGATTTGGAACAGCTCGAACAACGCGGAGTTCGCATGGGGACTGAGCAAACCCGTGCTCAACGCATCGACCGGGTCCGGCAGCAACGAGACACGGAACTCG
>JAYVSP010000257.1:0-9155 GCA_043775215.1 Planctomyces sp.
AAAAACTCGATAGCCCAGGGCAGAGCGGAGCGGCGTCAGCCGCGTAGCGCCGCCCTGGGTTTGACGGACAAAACGTGGCAAGCCCTGTCGGGGCGAAACTAATGGATGTCTTTGGCCTCCGTGGAGTTTCGCCCTTTCAGGGCTTCTTATTGTTGTTCTATTCGCCACCCAGGGCTTCGCCCTGGGCTATCGAGTTGCACCCCTTTGGGGCGAAAAACAAGACTGCGCAACTTCAAAACTGGCGCTTCGGGTGAGTGTGGCCCTTTCGCTCCTCGACAGCCGGGTCTGCGAACAACATCGATTGGCTGTTGCGGGCTGATCGCGCGAATGACGTTCGTGACGCGTTCGGCTTTCCTGTCGCGGAGCGACAAGGCGACGTTGATGGCAGACACTCAGCTCACGACTCGCGGCTGCGAGACACAAGCCAGCGTTGAAACGATGCGGTGCTTTCGCCGCTACGACGGCCGGCCAACAGGCCCTCAATGCCAATGTGCTCGTCAAGGTCAGGCCATTCGATCGCGTAGCCGTCTCCGAGCAGTTGCCAGTTCTGCCGTTCGTCGGTGGTGGCGTGAAGCAGACGCGGATACCACGTTAAAGGAATGCTCAGACTCCGTCCGTCAGAAAGTTCGACGATCAACGAGTCCGACGTCACGGACAATGTCGCAGCCGTGGGTTCATGGTCAAGAAGCAAAGTACTCATGCCAACCCTGCCTTAATGCTTGCTCGTGCTTGCGCACCAAGCGTTCGATGACGTTGAGTTCGGGCTCAGAGAAACCACGATTTGCCGCTTGCTCGATGGGGTCGAGCCAAAACTTGACGACCTGTCGATCCCGCTTCACATGAATGTGCATCGGCTCTGTCCGATCCGAGCTGAAGAACACAAAGCTGTAGGGACCATCGCGCAAAACAGTCGGCATGGACGTCACTCGCCTCGGAAAGCGGGATCGGACACGGCATGAAGATAACGCAACCGAGATGAGGTTGCACAGACGATTGGAAGTTGGAATGGCTTCACCGAGAAGCCAAGCGGATGTCGACGCTGGCGCTGTGAGCGGTCAGGCCCTCGACGTGAGCCATGCGGCGGATGTCGGCGGCGGCGGCGGACAGAGCAGCGGCGTTGTATCCGATGACGGACGATCGTTTGAGGAAATCATTCGCGCATAGGCCGTTGGCAAAACGAGCGGTGCCGCCGGTCGGCAAGACATGTGATGGGCCGGCCACATAATCACCAACGGCAACTGGCGTGTGATGTCCCAGGAAGATCGCGCCCGCATTTTGCAGCTTGCCCAAGAGCGCGTCGGGGTCGGCGGTCGAGATGTGCAGGTGCTCTGGTGCCAGTTGATCGGACAGGCGGCAAGCGTCATTCTCGTCCTTCGCCAGTATCAACGCTCCATAATCCTCAAGACTTTGCCGC
This sequence comes from Planctomyces sp., assembly GCA_043775215.1. GTDB lineage: Bacteria > Planctomycetota > Planctomycetia > Planctomycetales > Planctomycetaceae > SXKJ01. Next base: position 1,415 of record JAYVSP010000257.1, read on the forward strand.
GCGAGGTCGCCGCGCGGCAGTCGACTGAGTTGCTGAGTCAACTCCGCACGCACGGCCTCGATCAAAGGCGCGTGCCAAGTGATAAGCACACCCGAACCTGGACTGTGCTCGGCCTGCGAGATCAAATCGCTGGCGACGAAGTCCGCGCGTGCGGAGGCATCCGCCAGGACGACCACTTCACTGGGACCAGCGATGCTGTCGATGTCCACTTCGCCATAAACGAACTTCTTCGCGAGCGCCACGAACAGATTGCCCGGCCCGACAATCTTGTCGACCCGCGGAATTTCTTCAACGCCGTAAGCCAGTGCGGCCACAGCTTGAGCTCCACCGATACGGATGACTTCGGTGATGCCCAGCAGTTTGCACGCCGCAAGCAGATTGCGGTTGTAGCCGCCGAAATCGGTCGGTGGGACAACGACGGCAATCTCTTTCACTCCCGCGACCTGAGCCGGCACCGCCGTCATCAATAACGTCGAGGGATACGCCGCCGCTCCGCCCGGAATGCAAATGCCAACTCGCTTCAGCGGCAGATACCGTTGTCGCAGTTCGACACGCGCATCGCCGTTCTCTTTGATCAATGAGACCGATTGATTGAGCAGCTTGCTCTGAAATTCAACGACGTTGTCTCGGATGCGACCGACGGTGGCGAGAAACTCTGGATCAGCCGCCGCGAAGGCTTGATCGAATTCGGCGGTTGAAACCCGCATCGTTTCGCGAGTCAGTTCCTTGCGGTCGAGCTTCCGCGAGTACTCCAGCACCGTGGGCAGACCACCTATGCGGACATCGCCGCAAATCCGCTCGACCACCTGCTGCGGCGTGAGCGGTTCACCGAACAAATCGATCGTCCGCTGACGGCCGGCCTCGGAAACAACGTCGCCGCGTGGAGACAGCTTTTGACGCAAGGTCTCCAACAATGGAGCGGCACTCTGCTGAGTACAGTCAATCGTGGTGATCGCCAACATGGAGCAAGTATTCCGAAAATTGGTCACTCAGGCGTAAATCGTTTCAGTTCGGGAAACAGGTCGAAATGTGGATCGTCAGAATAAACGGCGTAACCGCGATCCTGAGCGACGGCAACCACGACCAAATCTGTGAGTGGCAGTTCGTTTCCATTGGCGATCTGTTGCCGCCCCAACTCTGCCGCCTCTTTCCAATCCTTCCAAAGAAGCGGATCAAGCCTGACCGCTTTCAGCACAGAAGACGCCCAGGCGGCTTGATCGTGTCGACGAAATCCAATCAAAACCTCTGTAACCACCGGCCCGACAAGAATCACACGATCTTGCAGAAGTAGTGTGCGTATTGTGTCGTGAGTTCCTCCCTGTGGTCGCTTAAAGTGTTGCGCCCACATGCACGTATCAATCAAAATGGACTCCATGATGATGGCTCCAATCATGTCACGACTTTGAGTCACTCTTGGGGGCATCCCAGTCGAGTTGTGTCCAAATTCGACCGGGCAACTCAGCTAACTCTCGCAGTTTGACGAACCGCAGATATTCCGCCACTGCGGTGCGAATTGCTGCTGACGCATCCGGTTGATGTGTCGCTTCACAGACTTCACGCAGTTCTTCGTCATTGAGTTCGATTTGAGTCGTCATTCCGTTTCCCCTATTTGTTCAGAATGTTCTTGGATCCAGCGGCGTAGCTTTCGCACGAGCTTGAGTTCGGTCGTCTCAAAGCGTTGATCCAACAGTTCGGTCAGGTAGCTCAGGGAGAGTTGTGGAAAGATGAGGCTGGCGAGGACCTGTTGATACTGGCCGTTGTCGTCCAAATGAAAAACGTGAATCTCGGTTCCGCGAACCCGCCACACTTCCGGAACACCTAAAGCGGCATAGATCCCCATTCGGTTCAACGCACTGCGCGACACTTCAATTTCGATGGCGAGGTCGGGTGGCGGGTCGCAAGATGTATCCGGCTCATCGTGGTCGCGGACATCGGCCTCGTGTTCGATGTAATAGCATTCATCTGGCTCCAGCCCGCGATCCAGGTCTTCGCGGCCAAACGTCGTCGAGCCTTGGCTGCGCACTTCAATCTCAAGTTCCTCCGCCGCGCCGATCAGAAGGCGGTCAAGCAGTTTTTTGATCCGCTCATGTGGTCCCGAGGGAGACATAAGTTCCAGCCTTCCGCGGTCAAACGTGAGTCGAATCGGTTGGTCTTCAAAGGTCTTTCGCAATGTTTGGTAAGTGGCCCAACTCGCGTGCTGCATCACAAATCGCTGCTCCGTATCGGATACAACGTCTAATTCCGATGATGACGGCGGGGACAAGACTTCAACCATTGGTTGTCTCCTTGGTTGCTGTTTCCACGGCCAGTCCGCGAAAGATACCGCGGCGCAGTGGATTGTCACGCGAGGTGAATTCCTCTCCGGGGGCAGGAGTCGTCATCAGTGTCATGGCGACTTCGTGGAATTTGGCATCCAGATCGTCGGCCATAAAGACCAACAGCGCTTCCGGCGTGTGGGGCGCAATCGGCGAACCCCACTCTGGCAAGTTTTGGTGAGCGACGATGATGTGCTCCAACCGCAGTTGCGTTTCGGGATTGAAGTCGGGGATCGTGCGTGCTTTGTCGCGGACGATGTCACGGCCCAACAGAATATGCCCGATCAATTTGCCTTGCGCCGAGTAGGTCGAGCCTTGCGGTTGATACTTCAATTCGTAGAGCTTGCCGATGTCATGCAAGATCGCGCCGGCGGCGACCAGCGACTTGCTCAGTGGCGGCTGCATGTCCGGGTAGTAGTCGGCGTACTTGTCAGCGAAATAAACCGCCGATCGAGTCACCGACAAGACATGCTCCAGAAACCCGCCGGTGAAGGCATGATGATTTCGCGCCGCCGCGGCGATTTGGCGAATCTCCTGCTGATGCTCCATCAGGATTTCGATGACCAGCCGGCGCAACGGCACTTCGGTGATTTGCTGTGAAGCGATGCCGAGCAATTCGGTAAACATTTCCTCGACATCGAATCGAGTTGCCGGAACCAGATCGCCCGCGCGAAAACCCTGAGTTTCATCGGCCGCGTCGACCGGACGAATTTTCTCGAGATCGAATTGCGGGCCGAATTCCGACTCCACAAAGCGGCCCCGAACTTTGTAGAAGCCGCCCGATTTCCAAGATGACTCGCACTCCGGAAACAGCGCCGCGTCATGCCAAATCATGGTCGTGACGGTTCGTTTGGCATCGCGCAACGAGACGCGGAAATACGGCCGGCCATCACGAGTCTTGCTGCGGTCTTTGTTCACGAGCAGCACAAAGCAGTCCGCCGACTGATTCGGTTGCAGTTCGCTCAGGCGGGCAATCCGCGGCTCACGCGGTTCAAACGGAAGCGGAGGTTGTTCGGGCGGCATGGTGTGACCTTTAGAAATGCTCCGGCTTGACGAAGCTTTTGGAATTGCCGCGGAGCGGCCCTCTTTGGAATGACCGACGGATCAGAACAACCGCAGTCCAAAGCGCATTGCCCACAGTTCCGATGCGACAGATTATCGTCGGCGATTCTTCTTTTTCGCCTGCCGTTCAGCCTTCCGTTTCTTATTCAATAACTCGTGAGCCACCTTCGGATCGATCGGACCTCGGCCGCTGCGTTGCTTTTGGCCCGGACCGTCGATGCCGGGCATCGCGAAGCCCCCTTTGGAGAGTTCTTGGACGGCACGCATCCGTTCCATGAGTCCCATGTTGGACATTTTGGCCATCATCCCGGACATCGCCTCGAACTGCTTGATCAGACCGCTGACTTCGTTCGGGGCCGAGCCGCTCCCCTTGGCAATGCGGTTGCGGCGGCTGCGGTCGATCTTGTCGGGATGCTCGCGTTCCCATGGGGTCATCGAGTTGATAATTCCGTCGATGTGGCCCATGTCTTTGTCCGGGTCACCGAAGCCCTGCATGGCATCGACCATGCCGCCCATGCCGGGGATCATTTTCATGATCTCGCCCATCGGGCCGAGCTTCTTGATCTGCTTCATCGACTTTTGGAAATCGACCAGCGAGAACTTTCCGGCTGCCATCTTGGCCTGAGCCTCGGCCATTTCCTTTTCGTCCAGATGCAACTGAGCCTTCTCGACCAGCGAGACGACGTCGCCCATGCCCAGGATGCGCCCAGCCATGCGGTCGGGATGAAACGGCTCCAGCTTGTCGAGTTGCTCGCCCACGCCGATGAACTTGATCGGCACACCGGTGACATGCTTGACGCTAAGTGCCGCGCCGCCGCGCGTGTCGCCGTCCAGTTTCGTGAGGATGACGCCATCCAGTTCCATCGCCTCGTTGAACGCCTTCGCGCTGTTGACCGCGTCCTGACCGGTCATCGCGTCGCAGACGAGGTACACTTGATGCGGCTGGCACTTGTTGTCGATCTGCTCCAGCTCGCGCATCAGTTCATCGTCAACGTGCAAACGGCCGGCGGTGTCGAGAATCACGACGTTGATGTCGCCGCGTCGCCGGGCTTCTTTGATTCCGTTCTGACAGACTTGCAGCGGAGTGCTCTTGCCCGGCTCTTCGGCGTGGACCGCAACGCCGATCTGATCGCCGATCACCTTCAACTGATCGACAGCGGCTGGCCGCTGCAAGTCGGCGGCGACCAGCATCGGAGTCCGGCCCTCGGCCTTCAGCATGCGAGCCAATTTGCCGCACGTGGTCGTTTTGCCCGACCCCTGCAAGCCGCACATCATCAGGATCGTCAGTCCGTCCTTCTGAAAATGGAACGAGTGATCGACCGGCCCCATTAAGTTGACGAGCTCATCGTTGACGATGCCGATGATCTGTTCGGACGGCCGCACCGACTTGAGCACTTCCTCGCCGACCGCCTGCTCGGTGACGGTCTTCACGAAACTGTCGACCACATCGTAATTGACGTCCGCCTCCAGCAGAGCCTTGCGCACCTGCTGCATCCCCTCGCGGATATTGGCTTCCGTCAGTTTGCCGCCCAAAAACGAAAACGCGTTACGCAGACGATCGGAAATGCTTTCAAACATCATGTTCCTGTGAAGTTGTTCGTAAGGAGTAACTGAGTGGAATCGAATCGTTCGACGGATGACTCGTTACCTTGACCAATCTTCGACCAACAGTCCTTCGATTTGGCTGAAGTCGATCAAATTGGCCGTGACGAGTGTCGCGTGATGGCTCAGTGCCACCGCCGCAATTCGGAGATCTTTCGTCGCGATACGGCGGTGCGACGAACGCAAACGCTCAAAATGGACAGCCGCAACATGGTCATACGGCAGAATCGGAAGACTTCGCATCAAATTCACGGATGCTTCCAAATGGCCATAGGCGGTAATGAGCTCATCGGGTTTTTCGGCTTGTTTGATTTTGTTGTAGCGCCCCATGAAGACCTCTTGAACTGAGACAATTCCAATGGCAACCGATCCAAGCGGCTGACTCAATGCCTGCGCCATCACACCTGGATGCCCTGTGGTCAACAATGAGAACGTGTCGGTGTCCAAAGCCCAGAGGCTCATTTCGTAACATCCTTTTCCACCAGAGCGTCCATCTTGGCTTGCTGCTCTTCCATTTCACGACGGCACTCGTAAACCCCTTCCCAAAAAATCTTGTCGTCGGGATCATTGGGGTCGAAACAACTTCCGGCAGCAATGGCCAAAGGGTTTCCCTTTGCCCGTTCTTGACGGATCAATTCCTCAAGCTCGTCGGGCGAGAGTTTTGTCGCATTGGCTTCTCCCATTATCGCTGACATGGTCAGTCCTCACTGTCTTCGGAGTCGGCAATCAACTCCAGTTGCGATTCCATTCGACGGCGATGTTCACGGATCGCCGCCCAATAAACTTCGTCCTTGGGATCATTGGGGTCGAAACAACTTCCGGCGAAGATAGCCCAGGGATTCCCTTGGGCTATCTTCTCGCTGAACCAATTCTTCAAGTTCCTGGGGCGTCAGCTTCGGAAATGCTGGCGTTGTGATATTGACAGGCATGACAGCACCTTCAAGATTCTTTTTCATTGCCATTGAAACTGGCGAGTGATTGTAGAAGTCGATCCGAATCGAAACAACCGGCCTTCATTTGTCGTGTCCTTCGATTCGGACGAGTGCAAACGCCCGCAGTCGTAGGCGAGTCGTTCCGCGACTCGCATTCCTTCAAGTGGCGCGAGTGAATGCGAGTCGCGGAGCGACTCGCCTACGCCCTCAGTCGTCGCTTAGAATTTGCCGTGGCAAAGTTCTTCCTTCCTCTTTCACAACCCTCATCAATACCCATGACTGACCGCCGCAATCTGTTCAACAAAGTTTGGGACACTCACACCGTCGGCACGCTCTCGTCCGGGCAGACGCAACTCTTTATTGGTCGGCACCTCATTCACGAGGTGACTAGCCCGCAGGCGTTTGAGATGCTGCGCGACCGTGGCCTCACGGTGCTGTATCCAGCATTGACTCTCGCCACCGTCGATCACATTGTGCCGACCGACAATCAGGCTCGACCGTTTCTCGACACACTCGCCGAGGAGATGATGTCGGCCATCGAGAAAAACTGCCGTGAGTTCGGGGTCACGCTGCTGAACCTCAACGACAAGCGGCAGGGGATTGTCCACATCGTCGGGCCGGAGCAAGGTCTCACACAGCCCGGCATCACGCTGGCTTGCGGCGATAGCCACACCAGCACTCACGGAGCGTTCGGCTGCATTGCATTCGGCATCGGCACGAGCCAGGTGGCGTATGTGCTGGCCACGCAGACGCTCGCCATGAGCCGTCCGAAAGTCCGCCGCATTGAGGTGAATGGCACGCTCGGTCATGGAGTCTTCGCCAAGGATGTGACGCTGCACGTCATTCGCAAGCTCGGGGTTCAAGGGGGAGTCGGCTATGCCTACGAATATGCGGGCGACGTCTTCGACCGCATGTCGATGGAAGAGCGGATGACCGTCTGCAACATGAGCATCGAGGGGGGCGCTCGCTGCGGTTACGTGAACCCGGATCAAACGACGGTCGATTATCTGCGCGGCCGCCCAATGTCGCCACAGGGAGACGATTTCGAGAAAGCCGCGAAATGGTGGCTGAGCCTCGCCTCTGGCCCGAACGCCGAGTTCGACGACGTCGTCAAATACAACGCCGCGGACATCGAACCGACCGTCACGTGGGGGATCACGCCAGCACAGTCGGTGGGAGTCAGTGAGTCGATCCCAACCATCGCCAGCTACGGGGATGCAGATCGGACCGTAATCCGCGAAGCATTGCAGTTCATGGATTTGAAAGAAGGCCAACCGATCAAAGGGCTGAAGATCGACGTGGCGTTCATTGGCAGTTGTACGAACGGGCGGATCAGCGATCTTCGCCAAGCCGCCGCCGTCGCGAAGGGCCACAAGGTCGCCAGCAACGTCCGAGCACTCGTCGTCCCCGGCTCGCAACTCGTCGCCGAACAGGCCGAGAAAGAAGGTCTGGACCGCATCTTCACCGAAGCCGGTTTTGAATGGCGTGCGGCTGGATGTTCGATGTGCCTGGCCATGAATCCGGACAAACTGCAAGGCCGCGAAATCTGTGCGTCGTCCAGCAACCGCAACTTCAAAGGCCGTCAAGGCAGCCCCACGGGCCGAACGCTGTTGATGAGCCCGGCAATGGTTGCTGCCGCCGCCGTACACGGCTGCGTGGCCGATGTGCGTGAGATGCTGAGCAAGGCATAGTGAACTGGTGTCGGGTATTCAAAATTCAAATTTGCCACGGCAAATTTGATGCGCCCGACAAAAGTCCGATTTGACGTGGGGCAGGTTTTCAACCTGCCCGCGTTTCACGGCAGTTCCGGCAGGTTAAAAACCTGCCCCA
>JAYVSP010000258.1:0-3345 GCA_043775215.1 Planctomyces sp.
GCAATCGCCTCGAACAGCGGCTGATCGGAAGGTGTCGCATTGTTGACCGACTGGCTCATCATCGGGCGATTCACGGAAAGGTTCGGTGAGATTGATAAATTGCGTGGCGTTGATGCGACGAACGAAGTCGTTGAGGCGATTATTGATCATCGGGATTGGTCGGGCGTGAACTGAGTCCATCCTGAATGGTCGTCACTAACAGTTTACCCAACTGCCAAGCGCTGACGAGCAGGATGAGTGCCCACCCAAGCGCCAAGAGCATTGCGGGTGCGAATCCCCAAACGCCGTCTTTCGTTCCTGACGGGAATGAACTAATCAGCGATCCACCGAAGGCCATTGCGATGACGGCAACGGCAAACTCCCAACGATCTCTGGCAAGAGACTTCCGCAACGCATGCAACTCTTTATCAGACACACGCAAGCTGCCGTACTCAGCTTGAAGACGTTGGTTCTCTTTGAGGAGCCGATCTCGCTCGCTGGAGAGTTGGTCGTTGAGACGCTTGTGATAAAGCTCTAATTTCGCGGGTGCGGACATTCCGCCAACCGTCTTGGCGTGATCGAGTTCGTCGCTCCTGAGAGGCTTTTTGCCGGAACCTTCTTCGATCAGCTTCGTAGCCTGCGCCGCCGGATCTGGCGGCTGATCTGGATTGGTCTCGTCGCCCATGTGCTACAAATCCAAATGAACGATCCGGTGTCCCATCGCCTCGGAGGACACCAAAAACAATCTGGCCAGCGCTGCGACATCTCGGCACTTACCATACGCGGTTTCGACAAGTTCGGCAGGCATCAGAAGAGCGGACGCGAAGATATTTGCTTGAATCTCCATATCTCCCTGACTCCCGACTTCTCCGCGAGAATCTTTGCTGCGATACAAGTTAAGTTCAGGATCCACAAAGGCGGCGACATCGTCGCGATGTAACACATAATGCCCAATTTCATGAGCGATCGTGTAACGTTTTCTGTTGTTCGAATGATTCGAGTTGACGTAAATCCGATAAGCACCATCCTCCTTGCGAAGAATTCCACTGACAGAGTCGTCTCTAAAGTCGATGGAAAACACTTCGATTCCCTCCGAGTTAGCGACGCTCACCGGATTCACTGGAAACGACAACAAGCCATGCCGTTCAAGCAACTCTGCTGCTTGAGACTCAAGTTGAGTGCGGGGGATGAAAGTTCTAGCAACAGTCGTCATTGAGCCACTTCCACGAAAACCGAACCATCTGATCGTTCTTGGGCAGTGTCCCAAGTCTCTTCCCGCTTCACAATAGTCGTTGGCGGAACCGCATCAGGCTGCCACTTGCTGGCCTGCGTCATCCTGTTCGCAGGTCAGCCGACGCTTGGCCGTAGTCGTGCGTTGGAGTCCTTTGGCCATACCATGACTGCTCGGTTTGCCATCGTTGATGTCGGTCACGACTTGCGCCGGCAGTGTACCGACAGCCACTGCGTCGAGAATCGCCTTCCCCGCCGAGTAGGTGTGCTCGCCGACACCCGCGACTTTGGCGCACTCGGCGCGGGTGTCGATCGGCTTGTTGTCAGCCTTCGGCGCTTGCGCCAAAGGCCGGGGACTCGCGCCGACTCGCGCCGCCGGATGAGGTCTTCAAGTTCTCACGAGCCATCCGCTTGACGATGACTTCCCGCTTGGACGCCAATGCGATTCGATCCAGGTCGGACAGGTTCCGCCGTCCCGTGGCGTTGTCGATGACGAACAGCATGGCCGCGTCCCTCGAATCGAAGGCAAGTTCCCTGACCTGCGGAGCCACCGGGATGCCGCCCCCGGACTTCTGAGCCGCCCCACAAGCCGCCAGCCACAGTTCCCGCCGCTTGTGACCGTCGAGCACGATCAACTCACCCGCTCGGTTTCGCCAAGCGAGGATCGGAGCCAGATACCCGAACCGCTCGACGCTCGCGCCGAGTTCCGCGCTTTCCTGCCAAGTGTGAGCCGGAACCAAGTCCCGAATCTCAGGATCAACCCCGCACTCTCGAATCGTCGCCATCCGACACCCCGCACTTTCTTCGTTGAGGAATCAACCTGAACAGCCGGGAAACATTCCCCAGCCCTCACGGTCGGGGTATCGAACAGGCAATCGGCGGTGTTGAATCACTCCCACCACAGCATCAAGTTCCGCAACGTCGGCAACACTCAGCCGCTCGCAGCCGCCGGTACTCTTTCAATTGCGCCTCTTGCATGATTGCCCCCAGGTGAGTCGTTGACAGCCGAAGTGTACCCTCGCTCGACGGCTTGCATCCCTGCGCTGCCAAAGACATCCTCCGTGCCGATCGGTCTCAGCAATCGTCGGCTCCTAGCTTGTTGCGGTGCGGCAAGGTGTTGACGCTCGGACAACGACGGCAAGGCGGTGAGTCGTAATGAAGATGATGCTCAGACAGCGCGTGGCTCCCGGAGAAATCAAATTCAATTCCGATTATCAGACGAATTGGGCTGCATTGATTCAGCCAGTGCGACGCGGCAAGTATCTAATCTAATTGAAAGCACGGACGATCTTTCGATTCACGGCGATGCTCCGAAGTGTTTTCTACGAATGAGGGAATTCGTTCGAGGCCGCCCTGGGCGGAGACTTGCAAATTGGACGTCCTACATCGCCAAGGTCGGGTCAAAATGGTATCCAATCGAATCCATCACAGAGCAGTTGATGACTCGGATCGGGCAAGCACTCGGAGTGAACATCGCTGACTCCCAGTTGCGGATGGTCGGTAGGCAAGTGCGTTTTCTCAGTAAGTATTTCCTCGACAGTCGCCGGGAGTCCCTAACTCATGGCATAGAGATTTTCATTCGGCTCTTGGACAAAGACATGGTTGAGGCAATTGCAAAGGAGCGGCTGGAGCGACACTTTTACACATTCCAGACTGTCTTGGAGGCCGTGAGCGATGCATTTCCCAATCAGTCAGTTGAGATCATGGGCGGCATCGTCGAAATGCTGGCGTTCGATGCAATCGTCGGCAATAACGATCGGCATCCGGCGAACTGGGGGATCGTCGTCCCCGTGAGTCAAAAGCGAGAACCAAGATTCTCGCCAGTGTACGACACCGCACGCGGCCTGTTCTGGAATAACGATGAACGCAAGGTCCGAGCAACCCTGGCAGACGCGCAAACTCTGGATGGCTATGTAAATCGGAGTCAGCCGCAAATCGGTTTCGACGGCATTCCGAAGCTCAATCACTTCGATTTGATCCGTGCGATTTCTGCCAATTTTCTAAGGCTCATTCTGTAATCCAGGGAGGTCACTTCGTGGGAATATTTTTGCCACAGATGAAACACGGATTGAACACGGATCAGGACAGGAGGCAGGGAATTGGAAAACGAGAAGAGGCGGCGGACGGGGAACGCTG
>JAYVSP010000259.1:0-5749 GCA_043775215.1 Planctomyces sp.
GTAGCTGAACTCGCCAGAGTTCAGTCCGAAGTCTGGCGACTTCGGCTACGGCATTGATTTCTGCGCCGGTCCTTAGGTTGTGCCTTGTGCCGAAGGAGACCGGACGTTGGCGTCCGGTCTACGGTATTTCCAATTCTGCCGCTCGCCTGAGTGTTCGCAAGCGTGACGAGCCGGGAACAGTCTGCTGCATTTGCTCGTCGGCCTGCTGATAGTGTTTGCGGGCGGAATCGTGGTCTCCTGCCGCGCTCGCGAGCAACGCTTCCAGAAACAGTTGTTCTCCCGACGAGTCCTGGTGGAGTTCGCGACTCCGATTCAGGGATTGCCGACACTCATCGAGCTGCTGGCTGCGAAGTTGTGCGAGCGCGAGGGTCCGCCACATCCGCGGATTGTCGCTGGCTGCGTTTGCGGCGCGTTGGGCCAGCATCACCGCGCGCGTTGTCTCAGGTTGGCTCGGCTCGCCGCTGTGCAGCAACAGCCATGCGAAGCTTTCGTCCCAAACGGCGTTGGCGGGCAACTGTGTGCGCATGTTGATAGCGGCATCGACTTGAGCCTTTGCGGTCGCCGGCTCGGCACTCTCTTGCAGCACGGCCGCAAAGTGAAACCGAGTCCAGGCGGCGGAATCTCGGTAACGAGACGCGAGTGCCGAGTCCTGCTGTAAGAGTTGCTCCCAAAGGACAATGGCGACTTCAAACTGTTCTCGCGCTTTTTGCGATTCATTGGCCAACGCGTGAAGTTGGCCGGAGAGCGACGCGATGAGCGCCTGTTGTTCACGGTATTGAGGCAGATCGTGCTCCGCGATTCTCTGGTTCAGATGAATCGTGGCTTCCGCCAGCGTTTCGTTGGCCAGATCGAGTTCGTGACGATCGCGCAACACTTCCGCGAGCGTGATCCGCGCTTCGGCTTCACGATCCTGATAGCGCGCGTCTTCGGGGTACTGGTTCGCCAGTCGGATAAAACCGTTGATGCCCTCGACAGCGACCGCTTGGGCGAGTTCCGATTCAGCGCGTCGATTGAGCAGGCTCGCCATGTTCACACGCACCGTGGCGAGATTGAATTCGTAGTGCGGAACTTCCGGCTGCGCGCGAACCAACTCGGAATAGGCCGCGATGGCATCTTCGTAGATCGCTGCTGGCTCATGACCGGCTCCGCGCAGTGCGTTCGCCAAATCGGTCTGACTCGTGGCAACCCCCTCGAGCAATTCGGGATTGCTGGCCTCCAATTCGTACAGCGTTGACCAAATCGCCAACGCCTGCCGAATGTTATCGGCCGCGAGATCAAACTCGCCGGTCCGTTGGCGCAGTTGCCCCAGCGTGCTGAGTGTGGTCGCCCAACCGCGTTGTGCCGTCGTCTGGGTGTCCGTCTCGGCGAGTTGCTGGTAGATCTCTTCCGCTTCACGCAAGGTGTCGATGGCCGATGTGGCCCGCCCCATCTCTCTCCAAAGTAACCCCAACTGAAACAACGCCGACGCGAGTTCCAGACGTGCGCCTGGCCCGGCTTGCCGCAATTCCACCAACGTGGTTTCCAGTCGCCACCGGGCCGACGCGAATTCATGCAACGCACGATCGCTGGTTGCCGATCTCACTTGAACTTGTCGCGCAATCGCGCGGACGTCGCTCGCCAAGTTTGTGGAACGCAATGGCTCGGCGTATCGAGTGGCCTTGTCCCAAGCTTGAAGGGCTTCGCGATGTTCCGACAACACACTGTGTACATCACCGAGCCGCACCAAGCTTCGCGCCAGTTCCAATTGCATGACTGGATTCGGACTCGGAGCCTCAGTCAGTTCTTGGTAATAGTCCTGAATCAGTCCCAGCAGATTCTTACGGACGGTCTGCATGCGTGGCAGGGATCGAATTTGATCCGAGATGGAGGTCAACCGCTCAATGGCCGTTTGCGATTGTTGGAACCGTTTGACTGCCTCGTTCTTGGCCAACTGCTCAAGATGTCGCGAGCGATTGATGATCAGTGCGGCGACCGACACAGTCAGCAACACTGTGACCGCCAAGCCGGCCGCGACCCTCTTCATCCGCCGCAACCGGACCACGCGCGCATCACGCTCCAGCTTGGCCCAGTGGATTTGAGGCAACAACTCCGCATGGCTGGGCTGTTGCGGATCCAACTGTTGCTCGGCCAATTCGTAATCATGCCGATCGAAGGCGGCACGCGCGTAGTCGCGACGAGCCGCGACCAATGATTGCTGAGCGGCCGAGTTTTCGGACCACGCCACGAGGGCCTGTTCCAATCCGAACACTCCTTTCTCGAAGCGGCGATAGTCTCCCGTGCTGTTCGCGGTCGCCACTTCCCGTTGCGCGAATTCCACTAGGCGATGACTTTCGGCATGGGAACGATATTCGCGCAGAGCCTGTTGGAACTCCGCGACACTCGGATATCGCTCGGCGGGTTTTGTGGCCATCGCCTTTTGCGCGATCTGCATCAATTCGTCATGACGCTCCGTGGGAACGATCTCGTTGCTTCCCGCCGATCGCAAGCACTCGGAAGCTGTTCGCCCGTGATGAGGCGCCTTTCCCGTCAGACAACGAAACAACACCGCGCCCAACAAATAGACGTCGCTCAGTGGACCGATCTGAGCGGCATCATCTGCCGCCATTTCCGGAGCCATGTAGGCCGGTGTTCCCGCGAGACCTTGGGTCACGGGAATCTGCGAGTTCTTATATTGCGATGTTGGTAACGCCAAACCCCAATCCAAGACCAGTACCTCGCCGAATTCGCCGAGCATGATGTTGGCGGGCTTGAGGTCTCGATGCACCACGCCGCGTGCATGAGCAAACCGAATGGCGTCGGCGACGCGCAGCAGCGTCGTCAGATTGTCGTCTTCGCTCACGGAATCAATCGTCTCGCTCCAGGCCGTGCCACGAACCTCTTTCATGGCATAGAACGGTTCGCCGTGCGCGGTCAGTCCCGCATCATAGATCGGAACGATATTGGGGTGCTCCAACCCACCGGTGATCATCGCCTCCACCAGAAATCTGCTGATCGTCTCGTGGCCGGACGATCCCGCTAAGAATCGCCGCTTCACCATCTTCACCGCGACATCGCGATCCATGCAGGCCTGTCGTGCTCGGAAGACGGAGCCCATTCCTCCTTCACCCAATATCTGACCGACTTCATAATCACAGGCCGCCCCTTGGCGGATGTTACTAAAAATAAGATCACATGATCGCAAACTAATCGCCAATTGCGATTGGAATGTCGTCTTCAAAGTGGGAGTCGCAGAAGGCTTGATGGAGAGATTGGCCGGCTGCGAATTGTCCTGTGTTGAAGGGTGAGGCGCTTCGATCTGAGTCATTTCAAATGGATCGAGTGGAGAGTCGGGCTGCGAAGGGGACATTGGAACCGACTTCGTTGGAGATGCTTGTACCTGATCTGAACCGCTGAGTTCGCGTGCCAATTCGTCCGCGAGATGTGGAAACCGTGCCAAGTATTCCTGGAGGATCGGCGATCGTCCGGCATTTCGCCGCTGCCGGAACTCGTGCGCAATGACGGCCAATGGCAAGCCCTGAGTGGACCCCAATTCCGGAAACATCTGGCAGTAGTCTTCGAGTAAAGGACATCGCGGCAACTGGGAGATGAGCGTGGAGTCTGGCGAAGACTCGGAAACCGGCATCGACTCATCACTACCAAACTGTTTCCAGCGATATTCTAGATCGATCAACACGAGCTCCAGCAATACGCGACACTGCTCATCCTCAGACAAACCGCATGGCAAATACTCGCTCAAAACCGGTACGGGTGTTGTCTTCCAAGCCACTTCGAACCGGTCAAACGCTTGCTCAAACAACGGGGAGTAATGGTCAATGCTCGCCATAACGTTTGCCGCCGAAGGAGCCGCATCTGGTGCGACGGTGGGTTGCGCAGCGTCAAGCCGCTCGTTGCCGACCACGCCCTTGAGCAGGCCCATCAACCCGCCATCTGGCGGCTGCGGCTTGTCTGACTCCCGAATTCCCGAAGTTTTCGACGGTGGCAAACTCTGCGACATGCTGAACCTCACGACTCGAAAAGTCGAATTTCCCAGTCGTTGGATTTGTTGAAAGGTGGATCCATTTGGCGACTTGTACGAATTCTATTGCGGCCTATCCATCGCACGGTAGCAACGTTGATAGGCGCAAGACACACTTGGTGATTCGATGCCAAACGAGACTTCTGAAGGAGAAAAGGTGCAAGGAGAAAAGGTGAAAGGAGAAAAGGGGGCTGGTCTGTGTCAGGAACGTTCCTGACACGTTCATGACTCGTTCATGACTCCTTTTCTTCCCCGAAGAGCTGCTCCCGCTCACGCAGTTGAGCACCACCTTCGCCTGCCGTCCCGCCGCGTCGTATTCCAGACACGACGCAATCCCCGCGGGATTCGTCGTCGAAGCCACCCGTCCCGCCGAGTTGTAGCTCGTCGTCGTCACCAGCACGCTGTCACTGCGGGCAGGAACCGAATCCGGCCGGGACAACGCCGTTCCCCCGTTCGTCCCGTAATCGGCCGTCGCGATCAACCCGGCCCAGCGGGTCAGGATACGAAGCGACATATGGGGGAAAACAAAGGGGACAGGTGGCCGGTCTCTTTTGTCCGCCCCTTTTATTCGCGGGCAGCAGCATCCGGTCTGTGACGATCATGCGTCACGCGTCGTGGGAAAGTGTTTGACGGAGATCGCGGCGGTCGGCGTCGTTCATGTTGAGCAGTTCGACGGTGCCGCGTCCAATTGGCGTCAGGCCAACAATGCGATCGCCTTCGACGGCAAAATGCTCATTCCAATTCTGTT
This sequence comes from Planctomyces sp., assembly GCA_043775215.1. Classification (GTDB taxonomy): domain Bacteria; phylum Planctomycetota; class Planctomycetia; order Planctomycetales; family Planctomycetaceae; genus SXKJ01. The sequence continues at coordinate 4,764 of JAYVSP010000259.1, forward strand.
GGCAAGGATGAAACAGCGGAATCAACTCACCGTCCACCTGCGTGGCGATGTTCGGTCCTTTGAACAAATTGCACCATTGACAAGCGAGACAGCAATTCGATTCGTCGTCGGCACCGCCGTGTTGCGTCGCGATCACATGATCAACGTGAAACGTGGCGAACGGGAGATCATCCTGGTGGCCATGGCAATACTCACAGCGGTTGGCGGCTCGCTGACGAACTAATCGGCGGACGGCTCGGTCGAGTGCCATGATCTCAGCTCGCGGCCTCGGCGATCACTGTGCGAGCTTTCGCTTGCAAGATTCCCATGAAGTTAATTGCTCGGACGTAGGACTCATACCTCTGACGTTCCTCGTCCGTGAGCGTCCCCGCGGTCGATTTCTCGGCCAGGTCATCCAGCGTTTCTTGCAACAGCGGCGACGCCCGAAGCCCGGCAATGCGACGCGCGACATCAGGAGTCAAACAGCGACTCACCGGTTCGAAAAGTTCGTCAAGAACAGCAACGGGTTGATGGCTCATGACGAGAGATTATCACGGCTCAATGCCAAACGAAAACGTCTGTGGTCAAAAAAGTCAGCTCGTGTTCTGGTCCGGCGGGGGAAAGGCAAAAAGGGGGTCGCTTTTAGGCTTTTAGAAAAGGCGATGCGGGCGTGGGCTGGTACCCGCAAATTGATGAACCAACCAGGAACACGTTCACAGCTCATCAAGAGTGACATCGCGCTGGGCAGCGTGTCGGATTGTCAGGACGGGAAAGCGAACAGGGGCAGGTCTCTTTGTTTTCGTCGTTGGACGGAACATCGCCCGGAGAAGCAAAATGGAACAGGTGATTAGGTCTCTTTTCTCTGCCCATGCAGCAGGTTGCGGTGAGTGATCATCACCCGGTCTGCGTCCAATCGACGATGTCCAGTCCAGGAATGGCTGCGAAGTCAGAGTCTTTGGTGACGACCGTGCAATTTCCAAGGCTGGTCGCAATCGCGGCAATCTGAA
>JAYVSP010000260.1:0-13173 GCA_043775215.1 Planctomyces sp.
CGGCGTAATGAACTCGCTCGCCTCTATCACTGGAAACAACACAACAAACTCGCGCCATTGAACATCAGTAAACGACAAATCTAAGACAGTCGAATTAGAGGCATCCAGCAAAATTCTGGAAGGAGTGGCGACCGAGGACTTTGAACTCATTCGCGAAGGAGCGGCCACGTTTGAAGAGATGAGTACCGCCGAAAAATGGCGTGTGTCCAAAGATCCGCTCTATCGAGAACACAGTGTCGATTTTCAAAAGATCGCTCGGCGCTTGACTAAAAATGCCACGGGGACGAAAAGCTGGAGGCGGCGGCTCTGACTTGGCTCGAAGCGACCATGAATTGCATTGAGTGCCACAAATGGTCGCGAGCCAACCTGATCGCCAATTGACCCCGCATCTCGACCGGCCCGCAAGGAGATTCATCATGTCGTGGTTGCCCAAGAGTAAAGTGGTTGTCCCCGTCGACTTCTCGACCGCTTCCGAGCGTTCGATCAGAACCGCGCTGGAGTTGGCAAAGGCTCCCGTCAATGTGCATGTGCTGCACGTCGTCCCGCCGCTGGATGCGTTGGCCTACGGCGAAATCGAAATGTGGAGTCCCGACGACCTCGCCTCACGACGTCAAGCGGCCGAGGAGTTTCTCGATAACTTCTTAAAGAAGGCGGAACTTGAGAATGTGACTCCCGTCGTGCTCGTCGGCGATCCGGGCCTGTGCATCGCGGAGTATGCGGACAAGAATGGTGCCGACCTGATCGTGTTGCCGTCGCATGGCTATCACGGGCTGAAGCGAATGCTGCTCGGCTCAGTCGCGGAACGCGTCTTGCGACACACGCCGTGCGAAGTGTTGGTGCTGCACCGCAATGACTGAACTGCGACTTGTTTATTTGTCCCTGGGCAAGGACGAAAAGGACCGAAGCGACCTAAGCTAAGCTAAAGCATCGCACGAATATCAATCTGGGGATCAAAAAACGAGGCATCATCACACACGAACCCCAGTTCGCGCAGCCTCGTACGGATCGCCTCATCGGCCAGAAGTTCTCGAAACTGCTTCACGGCCGCGCGGTCCCAGCGAGCGGCAGGGATCGCGAAGTCGTAGTGCTCTTCCTTCAGAGGGAGGAAGTCTAATCCGTACATTTTGGCCACAGTGTCGATGGCAACACCCCAGTCGGCTCGGCCTTGAGCCACCGCCGCCGCGACGGCGTTATGCGACTTCGCTTGCACGGCGTATCCCGGCGGTTGCTGCCCGCCGAGCAACTGGTCGATGAGGATTCGAGTGCCGCTTCCAGCATTCCGATTCACCATCGTGCATCCGGTGTCTCGCAGAGTTGCGGCGACGGCGTCAGCCGGCAATCGGCCAGTGAATCGCACGTCGCCCGGCCGGAAAACGATCCCTTGCAGGCGTCGATAACCGATCTGCAATCGCAGGTCGTCCGTGAGCAGTGGCCGGTTGTACTCGCCGGTCGCCTCGTCGAGCAGATGCATGCCGGCGATGTCACACTCGCCTCGCTTGGCCGCGGTCAGACCGCCCATGCTGCCGACGTACAGCGACTTCGTCCGCAAGCCGCGGCGATGCAGTTCACCCAATAACAGATCGAGCCCGACGCAATGACTGCCGATGACGATCAAGTCCGCTGGCTCCAACGATCGGCCGAGCAGCGTGACTTCGACTTGGCTGCCCACTTCCAACTGTTCGGTCTGCTGTCCGATCGTGATAAAGCCGTCCGCCTGACTGAATGTCGTGACCGAGCCTGATCCTTTGCCCATCGGATAGGCTGCGAGTCCCGATTCGCCGCGCATGAGACTGACCAGCAGAAACTCAGTCCGGCCCCGTTCGGAATTGACACGCAGTGGCAATGTCGCACTTACGGTCTCACGCTGCTCGGCCGAGACGCCGGCAAATGCGCGGAGCACCGGCGCGACGAACTCGTGAAACGTGAACAACGCCGACGTCGGAAAGCCCGGCAAGACCACGACAGGCTTGCCACACGTCACCGCCAGGCAGATCGGTTTACCCGGCTTCAAAGCGACTCCGTGAGCGACGATTCCTGGATCACGCAACTCGCGCACGACGCGATACGACAGATCGCCCGCCCCTTTCGATGTCCCGCCCGAAAGCAACACCGCGTCGTATTGCAAGGCGGTATTGACCGCATCCGTCAATCGCGGCAAATCATCCGGCACAATGCCCAGGTAAATTGATTCCCCACCAAGCTCCTCGACCGCTGCCGCGAGCGTCGGCCCATTGCTGTCGAAGACGGCTCCCGGCCGAGGCGATTCACCCGGTGCGACAATCTCGTCACCGGTCGACAAGATTGCCACGCGCGGTTTGCGAAAGACGGCGATGGATGCGCGTCCGATCGCCGCCAAGACGCCGATCTCCCGCGATGTCAGCTTCGTTCCGCACCGCAAGACCGTCTCGCCGCGAGCGATATCGGTTCCTGCAAACGTGATGTTCTGCCCGGCCGTGACCGGCCGCCTCACGATCAAATCGGGAGTCGCATGGCTCGCATCAAAATGTAGCCCGCTCTCGCCGAAAGTGGATCCGCGACTCAATTCCGTGTGTTCGACCATCACAACGGCATCCGCTCCGCGAGGCACCATGCCGCCGGTTGCGATCGTCGTCGCCGTGCCCGATTCCACCGAGAGTCTCGGAGCAACTCCCGGCGACAACACCTCTGCGTTCAATCGCAGCCGTCGCGTCGTCTCGTCCATTGCTCCGAACGTGTCGGCAGCTCGCACGGCGAAGCCGTCCACGTTCGACCGGTCAAAGGCCGGGACATCGACCTCCGCGTGAACGTCCTCCGCCAAGATGCGTCCCAAGCCAGCCGGCAACAACACGCTCTCGCGGCCAAGCGGATCCAACCGCAAGTACGACAGAAACCGCTGCATCGCCGTGTCGCGATCAATGACCTCCAGGAATTGATCCTGAGCGGCCACCTGTTGCCAATCGAGAGCGTTCATCTCAAATCTCAAATCGGAAATCTTAGGGGCTGTGCATTTTTTGTTTCCGAGATCTCAGATCTCAGATTCGAAGGCATCTGAAATTTGAAATCTGATTTTTGAAATTTCATCCTGCAGATGTTCATGCGCAGCCTCGGAAATAGAAAATGCACAGTCCCTTAAATTTCAGTTGTCATACAGAAACACATCAACCTCGGTGCCCGGTCCGTACCCTTCGAGTTCGGCAGGGACGATCACAAAGCCCGTCGCGCGAGTTGTGCTCGACAAGATCGAAGCCCCGCTGGTTGAGATCGGCTGGATGAACCCGGCCTCAAGTCGGACTCGGCAATAATCGACGCGACCAATGGCCGAAACAATCTTGCTGCCGGTGGCCACTCGCTGACGCATGTACGGCCAATCGGGCGACCGACCGCCCAAACTGCGAATCGCTCGCCCGGCGAAAAAGTCGTAGGCGCAGAGACAGGACACCGGATTGCCCGGCAACAGAAAGACCAGCGTGTTGGCGATGTGACCGATGCCGGCAGGGCTGGACGGTCGCATGGCGACTCCGTGAATCGCCAACTCGCCGACCTCGGCCAGTACCTCCGGAGCATGATCTTCCGCGCCGACACTCGATCCGCCCGAAACCAAAATGACATCCGCGCCGGGTTCGGTCAGAGACGCCTTGATCACCTCGCGATCATCCGCCAACAACCGCAGCGATTCGATCTTGCCTCCGTCCCGTTCGATCAACGCTCGCAAAGTCACCGAATTGGAATCGAAGATCTGAAAGGGACCTCGCACTGCGCCCGGTACGGCGAGTTCGTTGCCGGTCGCAATCACGCGCACTTTCGGCCGCCGCACGACGGAGACCGACGGCAGTCCCAGCGACGCGAGCAGCCCTACATCCTGTGGGCGCAAGCGACGACCGGCCTCCAGCACAGTGACTCCAGTGGCAACATCCTCACCTCTGCGACCGACGTTACGACCTGGCGCGACTGCCGTCGTGAACTCAACGTGCCCGCCGACTTCACGAGTGAACTCCGCTGGCAAGACTGCATCCGCTCCCGACGGCAGCGGAGCACCGGTCATGATTCGCACCGCCGTGCTCGCAGGCATTTCGCCGTCAAAAGGCTTTCCCGGCAGCGATTGTCCGACAATTCGTAATGACAGCGGATTGTAGTCTCCCGCTCCGGAGGTCTCCGCACCACGCAGGGCGAAGCCGTCCATCGCCGACCGATCAAAGGAAGGGACGTCCAGCGGCGCAACAACTGCGGACGAGATCACTCGCCCGCAAGCTTTATTGAGCGAAACGGGGACAGGTTCGGCGTCAAGCCGTTGAATGCGTCCATCCAACCATGACCACACACGTTCGACCGTCGTTCGCTCGTGAAAGCCACGCATGCGAATGTCGTCGAAGCCGCAGCAGGCATCGTGTGTTGCTGACATGACTTGTTACGCCAATCCGGCAAGCTGCAAAACCGCTTCATAATCTTCCGGCCGATTCACATTGCGAAGTGATTGTAACTGAGGGTCAACGCCCCGCAATTCGTCGATCGGAACTTCGACCGAGTCCGATTGCTGAATCAGGAACAACGGTCGCAAGCGTTGTTCAGACACAAGTTGCCGGACTCGATCCAGAAGTGACGTGCGATAGACGGCTGCAAGAGGATGATGAAAGTCTCCCTCGCGCGGCACCGCCAGTTCATGCAGACCCAAACGACAAATCATTTCGCGGATGAATTCCGGCAGCAATAGCGGGACATCACATGACGAGACATATGCCGCATCCACTTCATTCGCGATCGCATTCAATCCGGCGGCCATCCCGGCGAGCGGGCCAAGATATTCTTGTTCGTCACGCACGATACGGACGTCGTTTGGCAGCGGCGGAACTTCTTGATCCGGCGCCGCAACAACGACGACCGGAAAGACGACCTCACCCAAAATGCGCACGACACGCGGGAGCATCAACTCAGAACCGAACGGCAACGCCAGTTTGGGACGTCCCATCCGAGAGCTCTTGCCGCCGCACAACACGATGCCGCCGACCGATTGAGTCACTTTCATTCGCTCCCTAAACTGTCCGCATGACGGACCTCTTGGCGGAAAAACCTTGGTATCAAGACGGGTTGCAGTTTAGCTGTACCGGCTGCGGAAACTGTTGTACGGGACCGGCCGGCTATGTTTGGGTCTCCGAAGAGGAAATTGTCCGCATCGCCGAGTTCCGCAACCAGTCTGTCGGGGAAATTCGGATCTTTCACACTCGGCTTGTCGGTGCCAAAGTTTCGCTGACCGAGTTCGCCAACGGCGATTGCACGTTCTTTGATGGGAAGACTCGGAAGTGCTCGATTTACGCCGCTCGACCAACCCAGTGTCGCACTTGGCCCTTCTGGCGCAGCAACTTACGAAGTCCAGAGGCTTGGGATCAGATGTGCCAGACATGCCCCGGAGCCGGTCATGGAAAGCTCGTCCCGCTGGAACAAATTGACGCTCAGGCCAGCGAGTTTGAAGTTTAGTGGCACGCCGCTCCGAGCCTGTGAATCTTTCGAGCCGCGACCGTCAGGGAGTGTGACGGACAAGGACTTATGACCGCTCCCTGACGGTCGCGGCTCAATTCATTCACAGGCTCTCCGCGTCGTGAATCGCGTCGTGGAGCGACGCGCCACAATGTGACTTTGACGATTTTGCGGATTGAGCTGAAGTTTCCGATTGCGTAGAGCCGAAAATCTAGGATGAAGGAGTCAGCCCGGTTGTTCGTGCCGACGGACCTTCCGACCAAGAGTTACGTTCCGCGACTTGACACTAAATCGAGTTTGCCACTAATGTTGTGGCCCAACTACGGGCTTCAAAGCCCTTTTAGTGGATCGGGTAACTCTTGGTAGGAGACTGCCGTCGTGACCAAGAAGGAAATCGTCAAAACCATTTCGGATCGCATTGGGCTGACGCAGCTCAAGACGAAGGAAATTGTTCAGCAAACCTTCGATGCGATTGTGGATACGTTGGTCGAAGAAGAACGGATCGAGCTTCGGAACTTTGGAGTTTTTGAAGTCAAGAAGCGAGCCGCCCGCAAAGCACGCAACCCACGCACGGGTGAACGCGTTGATGTGGCGGAAAAATACGTTGTCACTTTCAAGCCGGGCAAAGAGATGGAAGAGAAGGTTCGGATGCTGGAAATGGCCAAAGCCGCGAAGGCTCGCGGTGCGGCTCCGCCAGCATCTCCGATCCCGACTCCTCCGCCACAACTCCCGTGATGGATTGATCTGCCGAAGACACGGCGATGTCAGGGAAGACATTATGCGAAAGCTCATCTGCTTCAGCCTGTTGCTGGTTACCACCGCTCAAATCGGTTGTGTCATGCCGATTTATTCCTCCGATCCAGCGACGCGATCACGTCAGTTGATCTACTCCTCGGAAGGCTTGCGGCACATTAACGATATCTGGGAACGCATCTGGGGCCTCGACATGCCAGACTTGGCGACCCCATATCGAACCCACGGCGGTGTGATTTAGTCATAGCACAGGCGGCTCGCCTGTGGATTCAATTGGAAAATCAAGCAGGCGAGCCGCCTGCTCTACGTGCTGGCCTGACCTGATCCTGGCCATTACAGTTCGCCGCGTGAACCCGCTTGAAATCTCACTCAACCGACTTCGCTTGCGCAACCCGATTCTGGTGGCTTCGGGGACGTTTGGTTATGCGCGCGAAATGCAGTCGTTCGCGGACTTTTCTCGGCTTGGCGGGATTGTCCCCAAGACAGTAACGCCGCTGCCTCGCATCGGTAATCCGCCGCCTCGCACAGTGGAGACTTCGTCCGGTTTGCTGAATTCGATCGGGCTGGACAACGACGGACTGGACGCGTTCCTCGAACAGCATCTCGACTACCTGCTGGGCTTGGGGACGGCGATCATCGTCAATATCGCCGGACATGACATTGCCGAATTCGGGGTCATGGCCAAGAAGCTCAACCCGTTCAAAGAGATCGCGGCCGTCGAACTGAATATCTCCTGCCCGAACGTCAGCGGCGGAATCGACTTCGCGACAAATCCGCAGATGACCGCGCGCGTCATCAACGAGGTCCGGGCGGTCTGCGATCTGCCGGTGATAGCCAAGTTGACCCCGAACGTAACGAGCGTCGTCGAGATCGCGGCCGCAGCGGCGGAGGCCGGGGCCGATGCCGTCACGTTGATCAACACGCTCCAAGGGATGGCGGTGGATTGGCGGCGTCGAAAGCCGGTGCTGGGTAATGTGTTGGGTGGCTTGAGTGGTCCGGCGATCAAACCGCTGGCGCTGCGGATCGTGCATCAAGTCGCGCGTGCGGTGAAGATTCCGATCATCGGCGTTGGGGGTATCCAATCGATCGACGACGTGCTGGAGTTTCTGGTGACCGGCGCCTCGGCAGTTCAGATCGGGACCGCCAACTTCTATGACCCGACTTTGGCCTGCCGGCTGGTCGATGAGTTGCGGGACGTTGTGAAGGCCGAGGGTTGCCAGAACGTCAGTGAGTTGGTCGGCACGCTGCAATTACCAAAGCAGTAACCCGAAGTGTGAGCGAGGGCGAGCGCTCCACAAAACGACCACGAGAGTTTACTTGAGCGCTCGCCCTCGCTCACGCTTCGGGTTACAGGGGGATCAACGATGCGAGTTCTTTCCGGCATTCAGCCGACGGGGCGATTTCACTGGGGCAACTACTTCGGAGCGATCCGGCAGTACATCGCTTTGCAGGATAATGAACAAGCGTTTTATTTTATCGCCGACCTGCACGCACTGACGACGGTTCGTGATCGCGAGGCGTTGCGCGGCTTCACCCGAGACGCGGCACTCGACCTGTTGGCTCTCGGGCTTGATCCGAATAAGGCGACGCTGTTCCGCCAGTCGGACATTCCCGAAGTGACCGAATTGATGTGGCTGTTGCTGACGCTGACGCCAATGAGCCTGCTGGAAAAGTGTCACGCCTACAAAGACAAATTGGCGAAAGGACTATCGGCGGATGCGGGCCTGTTTACATACCCAGCGCTGATGGCGGCAGACATCTTGCTGTACGACAGCAATCTTGTGCCTGTCGGCCTGGATCAGGTGCAACACATTGAGGTGACTCGCGACATCGCCACCAAGTTCAACCTGACCTATCAGCGTGAGGTCTTCGTGCTGCCCGAAGCCCGTGTGCTGTCGGAGACCGCGAAGGTCGTCGGCGTCGACGGGGACAAGATGTCAAAGAGCTACGGCAACACGATCGAACTGTTCGACGAGCCGAAGAAGTTGCGCAAGAAGTTGATGTCGATCAAGACCGACTCGACGCCTGTGGAAGCTCTGAAAGACCCGGAGACTTGTTCGGTCGTCACGCTTTACAAACTGTTCGCCACTGCTGAGCAGCAATCCGAACTGGCGGCTCGCTATCGCGCGGGCGGCATGGGCTACGGAGAAGCCAAGCAGGCATTGTTTGAGGCCGCCGAGGCATTCTTCGGCCCAGCTCGCGAACGCCGACAACTTCTGGCTGCGGACACCAGCACGGTCGAGGACGTGTTGCACACCGGAGCCCAGCGGGCGCGCGAAAAAGCGCGCGAGGTTCTGAATCGTGCTCGTGAGGCGTGCGGGCTGACAGCTCGGACGGTTACGAACTCTTGAAACTGCCTTTACGCACACCAAGTCACTGTGACTATTTCGCGTTTCGGCAGGTTCAGACAGACGCGGACTTCGTCATCGTCACGCACCCACTGACCGGCAATGAGATCCTGCGGGTGATCGATTTCCCGCAGGGCGATCGGCTTACCGGCCGCCGTGGCCTGGACAGTTCGAGCCTCCGCAGCGGTGACCTCGAACGTGAAGTTGGGACACGCGAACGGACCGCGCAGCGTGAGCGAATCCGCCGTCATCTCGATGCCAGTCAACGTTTTCGCGGCCCAATAACGAGCGATCTCGCTGAGCTTCATCCAGATCAACTCGTCTTCGCGGCGGTGCAGTCGGCGGACAACTTCTTGGAAGATTGCGTAACCGACCTCGTCGCCGTTGAAGTACAGGCCGGGCCAGTGACACACCATGATGGCTGGTTCGCCGCGCTCGATAATTTCCGGCAGACGGCCACCATCCAGGTCTTCGGTGATGAATTGATCGACGGTACCGGGAGTCAGTCCATCCCAGCCGCCGAACCAATCTCCCGTGCAGCCAATGATCGACACCACGCAGCGCGGATCGTCCGTCTCCAGCCCGGAGGCATATTCCACACGCGGCACCACGCTTTCGCGGCCAGTGAAGAGATGCCGGAAGTAATGTGGAATCTCCGCTCGGAAAACGTCTCGCACCGCCATCAGCGTCCCTTTAGACAACGCCTCGCGCGAACGATTGCCGAACCCGCCAGGAGTCGTCACCCCTTCGCAGGGGAGTCCGACGTTCTTCAAAATCCGCAACGCATAGGCCAGGTATTCAGCGAGTTGATCGGCATTTTTACCCACACTAAAGCCGACGTTCTCCAGAAAGTTCTCAGTCCGCTCCGCATATGGTTTTCCGGTTTTGGTGTTGATCGCGAATGTGTGAGTCACCATCTCCGGGTGAATGTCCCAATCGACGGTCATGAATTCGCGGACTAGCTTCAGGCTCGCTTCCAACTGGGCAGCGGACCATTCCGGGAGCTTCTGGTCGACGCGTCCGATGCAGGCCGGATACGGCACGATACTGTACTTCCCTTTGACGCCATGCTCGCGCGACCACTCGCCGAACTTTCTCACGAACGCATCGGGAATCTCACGCGGCAATTTCTCCCAGTCCTGCCGATACCGATCGGGATACACTTCCGCGAATTGGGGAATTGCGAAATGAGCCAGATTCGCCAAGCAGGTGGAATCATCAATGATCAGGCTGACCGGCACTCGCCCGCGCGGATTGATGATGGTGACGCCGTCCGCCTGCTTCGGCCGCTCTCCCCGTTCCTGCGCGAGCAACTCCGTCCCCAGCGCACCTGGCCATGCCGAGGCCAATAAACCCGCGGCACCGGCATGCAGAACTTCGCGACGTGTCCACGGCAAATCACGGCTCATGGCCACTACTCCTGAATACCCACGGGTTGGTCGGAAAAAACCACCGTCACATTCCAACGCGAGACGGCCTCTTTGGCGAGCGATCCGAGTTCATTTTTTTCGCCATTCATTTTCCGCCAACCGTGCTCCGTGAACCGAAAGCAGGCGAAGAATGGCGGGCGGAAAATCAAAGAAGCGAGTCCACATTGTTGCGACGCGCTTCGCGTTTTCCTCGTTGGAGAACTCATCTTCCTCCGTTTACCACAGTTGGCCTACCATCCGCCACTTGCCCCGGCGCGGTCAACGTTCGTCGGAGAGCCTGTGTTTGAGCGTTCGCCTTCGCTGGCGATTCGGGTGAATGTGACGGAGTGCGACTTCGGAAAGGAATCCCATGCGGACGATCGCGGTGATGAATCAAAAGGGAGGGGTCGGTAAGACGACCACCAGCGTCAACGTGGCGGCCGGTTTGGCGGCTCGCGGACGCAAGGTCTGCGTGATTGATCTCGATCCGCAAGGCCATGCCTCTATGCATCTCGGAGTTGAGGTGGTCGGACAGATGCCGACCATCTATCAAGTGTTCGCGGGTGAGAAGACGCTGGCCGAAGTCCGTCATCTTGTCGCGCCGAACCTGTGGGTCGTGCCGTCCAACCTGGAACTGGCCGCCACGGAATTGGAATTGGCGGACGTGCCCGATCGCGAGTTGATTCTGCGCAGTGCCATGCAAAAACTCACACAGGCCGATCCGCTCGATTACGTGATCATCGATTGCCCGCCGTCGCTGAGCCTGCTGACAATCAACGCCTTGACTGCCGTGAAAGAAGTCATGATTCCCTTGCAGCCGCATTTCTTTGCTTTGCAGGGATTGTCGAGATTGTTTGAAACGACCGCTCGCGTCACTCGCCGCTTGAACCGTGAACTGAAAGTAACAAGCGTCGCGATCTGCCTGTTCGAGACTGGCACCCGACTGGCCGGAGACGTCATCTCCGACTTGACGAATTTCCTCAGTCAAAGCGATGCGCAAACTCCGTGGGCCAACGCGCGTGTGTTCGGCACGAAAATCCGCCGCAACATCAAGCTGGCGGAAGCACCCAGCTTCGGGCAGTCGATCTTCGACTACGAGCCGAAGTCCGCCGGCGCGCAAGATTATTCATCGATGGTCGAGGAAGTGCTGTCGATGGAAACCGCGGCGACCGTCACCGAAGCTGCGTGAGTCTCATTGTCGCCGGCTTTCGCCGAGAGCTGTTCATGCAAGGAGTCTCGACCTCGTCGGGCATTGGAAGCAGTTCGTTAGCGCGGTACTGTCCCGTTCGACTGTTCTTGGCCTGAAGGTCAGTCGGCCGGAGGAGCGATGATGCCGCGTCAAAATCGTTTTCAACATCAGCCGTATGTCGCTTGGGAGTCTCCACCGATTCCGACTTCGGTTGCAGTCGTGAAGCCGGATCAAGTCGCAGATGTCGATGTCGGAGAAACGCTGCGACGGCTGCGCGTGCGGCATGTCATTTTGGTGCATGGGACGTTCGTCGGAGACGATCCATTTGGGCTGGCTCAAAAACTGGATGAACTGACCGAGGCGGTGCCTCCGATGTTGCGGCCGGTTGTAAAAGCGGTCGCGTTGGAGTCGTGGGGGCGAGTGCTCCGCGGCATCAACCAGAAATTCGGCGATCGTGTGTTGGGCGAGACATGCAGCTTTCGAGAAGACTATCTCGACGACTTCCGCGCACTCTTGAAAACGGCTGAGCCGGCCGTCGAACGGTTTGATTGGTCGAGCGGCAACGAACATCTCGCACGGGCCGAAGCGGCGGTAAGGCTATTCAATCGGCTGACCACCTTGCCAATTGATCCCGCATCCGACCGAGTGCTGTTGTGGGGCCACAGTCACGCGGGCAACGTGTTCGCACTGTTGAGTAATCTGTTGGCCAACGATCGCGAGGCGGTCGAACAGTTCTTCGCAGCCGCCAATCAGGTCGTCGAGTCACGTGCGGAATGGCAGCAAGCTCGCGAGCGGCTGGCCTCGGCACCGACGCCACATCCCTTGGCGAAGGGGTTGTGTCTCGTGACGTTCGGAACACCCGTGCGATATGGTTGGGATCGCGATGGATACGCTCGGCTGCTGCACATTGTGCATCATCGTCCGGTTGAGGGCTTGCTGGAGTTTCTCGCGAAGCCTGCACTGCCACAGTTGCTGGAAGAAGTGCTCGTCGCAAAACATGGCGATTGGGTGCAGTCGTTTGGAATCGCGGGCAGCGATCTTGCCCCGTTGGGGCGCGAGCGCCGTGAACTCAACGCCAAGCTGGGTGAATTGCTGGAAGCCGGCCTCGTTCGACCAAACGTCACCGCTCAAAGCATGCTCCTCGAACACTTGCCGGTATCCGTGCGGCAGCATGTTCAGGAAATACTGACGGACTTATTGATCCTGCGCGAGCGCTGGCAGTGCGGCTCGCGAGTCCCCGCCGACGGCGATGCCGCCTGGCTGTTCGACTACGGTGAAGCGGAGACCGCAAGATTTGGGCACGGAGTCTACACGAAGCGGGCTTGGCTACCGTTCCATGCCACACGCATTGCTCAGTGGCTGAAACAGGAAACGGAATGACCTCGCCCCTACGCCCGAATGGGATCAGATCGACTTGCCCGAACTGAATCCGAGCCTCACAATAGGGGGCCTTCCCATGGATGGTCGTTCCGATGGGTTTTGCGGCGCAAACGGTCGATTCTGATTTCACTTTCGACAAACACAACTCCGTTCGGACAGGTGTTCGAGCGGCGTTGCTTTTCACAGGTTGGACATCATGGCTAAAGCGGGTGCTCGGAAGAAATTGCCAAAAGAAGTTGCGGTCATCAACGCCGACAACTGCACAGGCTGTGAATCCTGTTTGGAAGTTTGTCCAGTCGATTGCATTGTGAAAGTCCCGGGCGAAACGATCTCGGTGTTGCAAAGCTTCTGCGAAATTGACGTCGAACGTTGCGTCGGTTGCGAAGTCTGCGTGCATATTCCAACCAAGAAAACCGACCCGTACGAGTTGACGGTCTGCCCTTGGGACGCGATCGAAATGGTGCCGACGGTCCAAGTCGCTCAATACGTCGCGGCCAAAGGAGGCCCGGAAGGTTACCTTCGCGACAACTGGGAACGGATCGTCGAGCCAGCCATCCGCATGGCACAACTCGCGGCCGACCAGCAGGCCTAAAATGCCGAATTGATCATTGACATAACCGACAATAAATCGTGGGGCAGGTTTTCA
>JAYVSP010000261.1:0-6230 GCA_043775215.1 Planctomyces sp.
GTAGCTGAACTCGCCAGAGTTCAGATCCGAAGTCTGGCGACTTCGGCTACGACAGTTATTGATGCGCCGGTCCTTAATCATGCACGAACATTTGTAGAACGGCGTCGCAGCGCAGTTGCGTTTTGAGGACTCATTCTCGCGCCTGGGAAATCGCGCTCAGGTGCGTTGCAAATTCAGAAGCGATGGGTACTCTACCGCCCCGCTTCGGCCACGATGATGAGTCTCACGATGAGTCATCGCCTAGTGTGTGACGTGGAGACGTAACACGCTTGGCCGATTCGCGAACAACTGCCGAGTTATGCCAACACGGAGGGCAACTCAGGTTGTTGTGACTGTTGGCTCGTGACTGGCTCACGACCGCCAGCCAACGAAATCGCAGGCTCGTCACGGAGGTGAGAGCTCGGCGGATTGTTTGCGAGATATCAGCGAAAACAGACACAGCCCGGTGGCAAGAGGCCACCGGGCTGTGCTGCTTTGTGGGGCAGGTTTTCAACCTGCCGCGATCACCGAGAGAGGCAGGCTGAAGACCTGCGCCACGAAATTACTTCTCTTTGCGTTTGAGCTTGTCGGCGTTGTCGGCCATGAAGGTCTTGATGGTGTCGGCGAATTCGAGCAATCTTTCCCACTGCTCGACATACAGCGTGACTGGCATGCGTTGCAGACCGTAGATGCTGATCGCCCCTTTCTCGCTGACCTTGCAGTACAGCGTGCCCCGTTTGGGTGCTTCGGCGACGAGCAGTTTTCCGGCTTGTTCCGGAGTGATTTCGCCAGCGGCGACTTTCTGCAGGATTTCTTCATTCGTCATGAATTGGCTCTCCATTGAGGGTTCAGCGTTTGCGCTTCCGCGTGTCATTCACTCGTGGGCAGGAGGATTCTAGCGGTCGTGTCGCTGGACCGAGAAGCCGCAGCCCAGTGAAACTCATTTGAGGCTGGAGTCTCGGCTGTTGATAGAGGTACGATGCCCGCCCACGACAGATCGTTTCCACGATCCGCGCGGGAACGCTCCCGCCACAAGTTCGCGACATTTGGAGCCGTGTATGTTCACGATTCTCGATCAAGGGATTTCGCTGTGCGATCACCTGACGCGGCGTGAGTGGATTCGCGCCGGCAGTCTCGGATCAGGAAGTTTGTCGCTCGCGCATTTGCTAGCCGCGCGAAATGCGGCTAACGCGGCGAATGGCACGCGTCCAAACGAGGTCTCGCGCGGTCCAGCGGCATCGTTCGGAAAAGCCAAGTCGGTGATCCTGTTCTGGTTGACGGGCGGCGCTCCGCAGCATGAAACCTGGGACACGAAGCCCGACGCACCGCCAGAGATTCGTGGCTCATTCGGCCCGATCGCCTCCAAGACGCCAGGGCTCTTTGTCGGCGAGTTGATGCCGAAAACCTCGCAGCTCACGGACAAGATCGCGGTCTTGCGAGCGGTCGTGACCGGCGACAATGCACATTCCTCAAGCGGCTATCAGATGCTGACGGGCGTGCCTCACATTCCGCTCAATGCCGAAAGCGTGACGGCGAAAGCTCCGAACTTGTGGCCATGTGCGGATTCGATTGTCCGGACCTTGCGTCCTTCTAGAAATGGGTTGCCGCCATCGGTCGTTGTGCCGGAACACATTTGGAACAACGGTAATACTCCGTGGCCCGGCCAAGACGCAGGATTCCTTGGCCGCAAGTATGATCCGTGGTTGATTCACTGTGACCCCAGTGCGCCGACATTTCGCGTGCCTGATTTGTCATTTCCTGACGAGATCAGCAGCTTGCGATTCGATGCTCGCCGCAGCTTACTGGAACAAGTCAATCAACACTTGGACGGTGCTCTGCAAGGAGGTGGCGTGCAGCGATTCAGCGATGATGCGCAGCAAGCGCTCGGACTTCTGAGTGGTGCGGCCGGCCGCCGCGCATTCGATCTCTCGCAGGAGCCGGACTCAGTGCGAGATCGTTACGGCCGGTCTCGATACGCGCAAAGCGTGTTGTTGTCGCGGCGGTTGATCGAGTCGGGTGTTTCGATCGTGCGGATCAATTGGACGCGAATCAAAGACCAACCGAATGACGGCGGCTGGGACACACACGCCACTCATTCCAAAGCGCTGCAATCGTTCCTAATGCCGATCATGGATCAGTGTTATTCGGCGCTGTTGGAAGACTTGTCGCAACGTGGACTACTCGACGAAACATTGGTCGTCTGGTGCGGTGAGTTCGGACACACACCGAAGATCAACGGCAACGCCGGTCGCGATCACTGGGGGCAGTGTTTCTCGGTCGCGCTGGCTGGCGGAGGCATTCGCGGCGGCACAGTCTTCGGGACATCGGACAAAGACGCGGCATTTCCTCTGGAAGGCCGAGTCACTCCCGCCGACATGCTGGCGACCATCTATCATTGTCTGGGCTATGCGCCGGACACGGAGATCCACGACACAGAGGGCCGTCCCTTTCCGATCAGCCGCGGAAATCTCATTGAGGCGATTCTGTGACGCGCTCGTCCAAGAAATCCTCTCGTCAATACTGGCTCTTCAAGTCCGAGCCGACGGCCTTCTCAATCGCCGACCTCGCACAAGAACCGGCCCAGACCACGTTCTGGGACGGCGTGCGGAACTATCAAGCACGCAACTTTCTGCGCGACACGATTCAGCTTGGCGATCGAGTGCTCTTCTATCACAGCAACGCTGACCCGATGACAATCGTCGGCACGGCCGAAATCGTCAAAACAGGATACCCCGACCACACTGCATTCGATCCGAATGACCACCACTACGATCCCAAGAGCGATCCCGACAAGCCAACGTGGTTCATGGTCGACATCCGCCTGTTGCAGGTCTTTCCGAAGCCAGTCACTCGTGATGACTTGAAGCAGTGTGCGGACCTCGAAGACATGATGGTGCTCCGGCAAGGCGCGCGCCTGTCGATCCAGCCCGTCACTGCCACCGAATGGCAAACCGTGCATCGCCTCGCCGCTGTGAAAGACGTGTGACGTCAAAAGCCCTCGAACGAAGCAGTTTCACCCGTGGCGAAAATCAGTTCTTTTTCGCCGGCGGCTTAGGCGGATTGAAGTATTTGTCGTTGATGATCTTAACCTTTTCGCCGACGGGGGCGACTTCGACTTTGCCGCTGAGTTTCAGCGTCTTGGGGAGTTCGCAATTCTCGTCGCTGCAGGCTTGATACTTGATTTGCAAATCGAATTCTTCGGTCTTGCCGGCGGCCTCTTCGGGGACTTCGAGCGTGCCGAACAGAATGACCTGACCTTCGTAGACCATCAGCGGTTCGTTGAAGCCGGCGAAGTTGAACTTGTGCCCCTTCGGGTACTTCACGTCGAGCAGCTTGCTGCCGAGCTTGGCCTTCATCGTGAAGTCAGTGGGCCTCATGAAGTCGGGCTGCGCGGGGTTTTGGTTGATGTGCCAGCCCGGTTTGACATCGAGCACCATCGCAACCTTGCACGAACTGCCGGCAGGCAGGCGATCGACATTGAGGTGTGCCTCGGCGACGAGAATGTCGGCCTTCTTGGTCTTGTCAGTCTTGGGAAGTGATTTGTCGGCCTGTGGCGATGCGCCGAAGCCCGCCCCCAAGTCGGCCTTCTTCGGTTTAGACGCGACGTCCAGCACCTCGTCCGAAGCCGGTACAACCTGCGGATCGACGGTCCGGCGACTGGAACCGAAGTCTGGCTGATCGAGGAACTCGAAGAGTCCGACAGCCATGTTGGCGAAGCCGTGGGACGATTCACTCATCAGCGGCGAGAACGCCTTCAGGGTTTGTTCGGCCTTCGTACGATACGCGTCTTTGGCGGTCAGGCTTGCAAGACGAATCAGATTGCGGACGCTCGTGCTGTTGCCGGACGGGACCACCGAGTCGTACCGGTCTTTTGACCGAGCCAGCAATTCCTCATGATCGGTCGCCGTGAAGAAGAAGCCTCCGCCCGCTTCGTCCCAGAATAGTTTGAGTTGGTCGTCGGCGAGTCGGCTGGCGGCGTTGAGCCATTTCGGTTCGCGAGTCGCCGCGTGCAGGGCAATCAGGCCCTCAATCAAGTACGCATAGTCATCAAGGTACGCCTTGATCGGACTGACGGTGCCTCGGTACGAGCGACGGAGGCGGCCATTATCGTCGCGCATCTCGGTCAGGACGAACATCGCTGCCCGTTCGGCGGCGGCAAGGTAATCGGCACGATCGAAGCGAGCAGCCGAATTGGCGAGGGCTTTGATCATCAAGCCGTTCCAGCCGGAGAGGATCTTATCGTCACACAGCGGCGCGGGCCGACGGTTGCGCGCGGCGAGCAGCCGTTGCTTCGCGGTGGTCAGGCGGCGGTCGAGCTCTTCCGGTGCGATCTTCAATTGCGCGGCAGTATCTGTCAGCGGTTGAGGTTGATACAGCACAAAGCCCGGCTCGAACGCATTCGGAGCGAGCAGGCCGTATGCGAGTTTGAAAGCAGCGGCCTCTGCCGGGCCGAGCAGTTTGTCGATTTCACGCTCAGACCACACGTAGCTTTTGCCTTCGACCTCTTCACTGTCCGCGTCCAATGCCGAGAAGAATCCGCCGCGTTTGTCGGTCATCTCGCGGAGCACGAAGTCACAGATTTCCTCGGCAATCACGCGATAGGCCGGCACGTTGGTTTGGCGAAACGCCTCGACGTAGACATCGGCGAGCTGCGCGTTGTCGTACAGCATCTTCTCGAAGTGCGGCACCTTCCACGCTCGGTCGGTACTGTAGCGATGAAATCCACCGGCCAAGTGGTCGCGGATGCCTCCCGCCGCCATCGCGTCGAGCGTGAACGTGACTTTTTTTCGCACGTCATCGTTCTTGTCTCGCTGAGCTTGATACAGCAACAGTCCCAGTTTCGTCGGCACCGGAAATTTGGGAGCATTCGGCCGCAATGGGTTGAAATCAAAGCCGCCAAACTTCGTGTCATGCGTTTCGGAAAGTTCATGCGCGATCGTGCGCGCCATGTCCTCTTTCAACGGCACGCCGTGCAAACCGAGCGTGGCCGTCATCGTTCGGCGGACGTTCGCGGTCAAGATATCCGCATTCTTTTCGAGAGTGACGGCATCATCGCGCCACAGTTCGGAAATCTTCTTCATCACCGTCGGAAAGCCCATGCGGCCGTCTTGATCGTCGGGGGGGAAATACGTGCCGCCGGCAATCGGCTTGCCGTCTGAAGTCAGGAACAGCGACAGCGGCCAACCGCCCGATTGATCTGAGCCACTCAGCCGGAAATACACCGAGAGTGCCGTCATGTAGATGTCGTCGATATCGGGCCGCTCTTCGCGATCAACTTTCACGCAGACAAAGTTGGCGTTCATGAACCGAGCAATCTGCTCGTTCGAGAACACCAACCGCTCCATGACGTGGCACCAGTGGCAACTGCTGTAGCCGATCGACAGGAAGATCAGTTTGTTGTCTTTCTTGGCACGCTCGAATGCTTCCGGTCCCCAGGGGAACCAGTCGACCGGGTTGCTTGCGTGCAGCAGCAGATACGGACTCGACTCCTTGGCCAACCGGTTCTGGCGGCCGGTCTTCGCCGGTGGCTTCTTGGACGGCGCGGGCTCTTCGGCGAACGCGAGCTTGAACGGTGGACCGTCCTCGTCGCCAGCCGCTCTCGTCGAATCCTTGTCAGCGTCGCTGCCTCCGACAGAGCGAATCAATTCATCGACTTGAGCCAATTCGGATTCGAGAGCCGGTTCGCGCGAAGACGAGTCGCGCGCGGAATCACGAGTCCGCGCGTTCCGCGAGGAGCTGGATCGATCCAAGTCTGCATCGCTGTTCTTCGAGCGTTGCGGCTTGACCACCAGCGTTCCCTGATCCACTTCCAGACAACCGCCAATCGCGGTTAAAAGGAGTCCGGAGAGAACGAGAACGATCGGGGAGCGGACGAAGGGATTCGATCGCGGAAAGCAATTGAGCTGGCTCATGGTTTACGAACCCACTCCTTCGGGTTTCGTCGTCCGTCACGGCGAGGGGTCAGGTGCGCGGGAATGCCGAGTCTTCTCGCGGGTAGAGGTTTACTCCAACCCGCCGATTCCGAACAGGCGACTTTGCGCAGATTTCCCTTCACCTGGATTATTCATGGGTATCACATGGGGATGACGCGGTACCCCACACCAACCCGACGCGCAAGCGAGGCCTGGACGTGACGCGGGCCTCGCTTGCGCGTTTTGAAGTTGCGCTGTTGTCCTGGCCCAAAGGGCAAAAACTCGAAAGCCCAGGGCAGAGCGGAGCGGCGTCAGCCGCGTAGCGCCGCCCTGGGTTTG
>JAYVSP010000262.1:0-16096 GCA_043775215.1 Planctomyces sp.
GAGTGTGACGGACGAGGACTTATGACCGCTCCCTGACGGTCGCGGCTCAATTCATTCACAGGCTCCGCGACGCAATTCACGCCGCGGAGCGGCGTGCCGCATTTCAATACCACTGATAAACGTACTTGCGAAACCGGTCGAGCGTGACTTTGGTTTGATTCCCGTAGTCCGGCCACTGCCCGATCGCAGCGTGAAGCTGTTTGTGCAGCCGTTGATCGGCGTGTTGATATGCCGTCCAACCGAGCGGCTTGTTTCGGGAAGCGTGTAAGTAGCCCGCGGCCAGATGCTCGGTGAGCAATGCCTTGATTCCCTCGCGGACCAGTTCGTCGTGGCAATCGACCAGTGGCAGCAAACAGAGCAACCCCTCTGAATCTATGTCGTGAAAGCCGATCTGCACTGCTGGCGCGGAATCGCCGGTCAAGATGCGGCGCACGTTGTACTGCATCACGAGAGCATCGACCGGCGTGATCGAGTACAGATAAATGGCCACCGCCAACGTCCCGATTTGCCGCCTCAGCAGCCAGGTGAAACTGTGTTTGCCAGCGATCTTTCTCAGCACCAGCACGAAACCGACGACGACGGCCGACATCCCGTAAAAGCCGACGACACGCATCCGCGTCATCCCGTTGAAGCCGACGTAAATCAGCAGCCGGTGGTACACCGCCAGCGCGAGAATCATGTTCTCGGCGGACCAGACCCACGACAGTCTCCGCAGACCGCTCAGCCGGGGATCGTTGAGGATCGCCCCGCGAAAGATGAGGGACAGAACGACAGTCGCCAAACCCAGTGCGACGGTCAGCCATGCGGCTCCATCGTGGGCATATCCGGAGTAATGAAAGCCTTTCGGAAAGATGCGGAACCACAACGTCTGAAACTCGAACGCCAGATAGACGGCAAAGAGCGCGATCAGCGCGAACAGCGTATTCCGAAACGCGGCGAACAGCGGAGCGGCTTCCGGAGTGTGGCCTGCTCTCGCCGAGAGCGGTCCCTCTGCGGCAGACTCACTGACTGGCGCTGGTCGCGCATGACCGAAATTCGCTTTCGTCAGCAGAAATTCTTTGGCCGGCCGCAGCCAGCCGATCGTCACACAGCCAGCGAACAGCCAAAACAAAACCTGAGTCATGCTGGGCATGAAGTCCCCCAGCCAATGAACGAGGATGTCGAAAAAGTGCGACAGGACTTCCTTGAACCACGTCCACAGATCGGGATTCGCCGCAAGGAACAGCAGGCCAAACGCCGACAGCGCGAGCATCGGTAATCCAATTGCGACCCAGTTCGTTCGTAAGACGGCGGGCGCGCCGCGCATGATCGCCCGCCGATACGCTGGGATGCCACCGAAGCCGAAGAAGATCGACTGGACGGCGAACGCCAGCAGGTCAAGCAGATACGGACGCAACCCCGACAGGCTCATCGCGAACGCAGCCAGCAGCGGAAACCCGACCACGACGTTCAACCACGATCCACACCACAACATTCGCACTGCCGACAACCAGAGCATTGGGCCGATGATCCACGCGCTGGCATCGAGCTTCGGTCGACTGACTCCGCACATCAACAGAAGCGGCCCGGCCACGAATAAAACAGCCAACCCGGCAAAACCTTGTCCGTGATAAATGGTCAGATCGCTCAGCGCGACGATCAGCACGCACGACCACAGTTCCCGCCACCGCACGGGATTTTGCTCGACTTCGTCCGCCCCCGCCCCCTCCAGAAACGGCAATGGTGACTCAGGCATTCTCGGCCATGATGGCGTGTCGTGAGCGGTCGTCGATACCTGAGGTTCTGGTTGAATCGGAACCGCGACGGGCTGGTTCATGGAAATCTCCGAATCGGATGGACGTGCGAAATATCGTCGAGTCCCGCAGAATTGAGTAGACGAGTTCCGGCGGAAGGGGGCGTACACGCTAATCCGACGCGAACGCGAACGCTCAAAGATGATCCCTCGCTGGCACGTATTGAAGTTGCGCAGTTTGATGACCGACGTCTCAATCAAACATTGTGAGAAATCAGACCCCATTATCTCGGATGAAAAGCAGAGCGATTTGCGTTCGATCCGCTGTTGCTGATCTACTCTGTGACAAATGCAACGATTCATCGAAATCAAGATCGGTCGAGTCGTTCTGATCCACCATATGGGCAACTTCAAAACTGGCACGTCGGGGTAGTGTGCGGAGTCGCGAGTGCGGTTTCCCCCTCCGCCAAAAACGGCCCGTTGCCTCGTTTGTGCCAATCTGTTATCAACCCGCTCCTTCCGCGACAGGGATCGTCAGAGCGGAAGCCAAGTTACGAAAGTGTGCTCGCCGAATGGAATCGGGAGTCTTGCCTTGAGCGTTTCGTCGTCCAGTAAATTGCGTGTGTTGTTCGTCGATGACGAACCGCTGATTCGCCAAATTATGGCTGTTGAGCTGCCGGCTCGCGGGCATGATGTCACCATCTGCGAGGATGGAGCGGCAGCCGTCAAAGCTCTGGAAAAAGCCTCGTTCGACTGCGCGATCGTCGACTTGCAGATGCCCGGCATGACAGGCTGGGACGTTGTCGCTCGAATGAAGGAACTGGCTCCCGATACACCCGCGATCATCCACACGGCCCACGGCAGCATGGATGCCGCGATTCAAGCGCTCCGCATGCAGGTCTTTGATTTCCTTCCCAAACCCTGCGGTTTGAGCGACATCGAAAAGATGTTGCAGCGTGTGGCCGAGCACCGCGCACTAACGCACAAAAACATCGCGCTGGAAAACCGTCTGCGAGCCGTGCAGGGGAGTTCGGACCTGGTCGGCGATTCGGCCGGCATGCAGCGAGTCAAACGGCTGATCGACCGGATTGCCCCGACCGACTCCAGTGTGCTGATTTTGGGCGAGACCGGTACGGGTAAGGAATTGGTCGCACGTCGTATCCACGATTTGAGCCCCCGCGCCGCGATGCCGTTTGTCGCCGTCAACTGCGGAGCGCTCCCGGAACAACTTGTCGAAAGCGAGTTCTTCGGACATCGCAAAGGAGCGTTTACCGGCGCGGATGTCAGCCGCAAGGGATTGCTCGAAGTGGCCAACGGTGGCACGCTGTTCCTCGACGAACTCGGTGAACTCGACAAGGCCATGCAAGTCAAGCTGCTGCGATTCTTGGAGTCCGGCGAAGTCCGCCGCGTCGGCGAGAACGAAGCCTTTCACGTCGATGTACGAATTGTCTGCGCGACGAACCGCCCGCTCACCGACATGATTGCCGAGGGAACGTTTCGCGAAGACCTCTTTTTCCGAGTCAACACGTTCGAAATCCCGTTGCCGTCGCTGCGAGACCGGAAAGACGACCTGCCCGCGCTGGCTCAAGCGTTGATCGCTCGGCACCTCAAACGGCGTCGAGCACCGGACGGCCTGTTGTCGCACGAAGCACTGGAAGTGCTGCTCAATCATGACTGGCCGGGAAATGTGCGCGAACTGGCCAACGCGCTGGAACATGCCGTAATCCTATCCGACGGTCATGCGATTGTTCCGGAAGATTTTCCCAGCAGCGTGACCACGAAACGACGCCCCGCTCCCAAGTCGGTCGCGGCAGAAGCCGCCCCGGTTTCCTCAGTGTCGGCAGCACGCACCCTACAGGCGATGGAGCAGGAAATGATCTTCGCCACCCTGGCCCGAAATCAGGGGGACAAGCCGAAGACCGCGGCCCAACTTGGGATTGCCCTGAAGACGCTCTACAATAAGCTGAATCAGTACCAGGCGGACGTGGCCTCGCGTGCTAGCTGATGATCGTGCGCGGCTTACAAACGTATGCTGCTTGTGACTGTGCGATCCTGATGGACGCTTAGCGCATTTCGGTGTTGAAAATCATCGATCCCCTGCCGACTCCTCGTTGCCATGCAGTCTGGCTTTCTGCTCTATCTGGCATCCGCCACACGCTGAGATTCCTCCGTAAACCCGGAAAACGGGTCGGATTGTCCAGTTGGTTTCTGCGGAAAGTCTCGAATCTCAAAATCTTTTCAGAAAAGTGGGCCGTGACACTTGCAACAGCCGTATATCAGTAGTTCTATTGATTGACGGATTTGCGGTTGTGCTAGTCCGGTACGCCGTGGCGGGAGCGTCTCGCGACGCGGCGGAGGTTTCCCCAATTCAAAATAATCGAGACGCGACGCACACAGGGGACACAAATCATGGCGAGTTACAGCAGCAAGACAGCAATTCTGACGCCTCGGCAGCGCGAGATCTATGAGTTCGTGAAAGAGAACATCATGAACCGGGGTTACGGGCCGACTGTACGGGAAATTGGAAATGAGTTCGGTATTAAGTCGCCCAACGGAGTCATGTGTCATCTGAAGGCACTCGAGAAGAAGGGCTTGATTTCGCGCGAACCCAATCTTTCACGAGCAATTCAACTGTGTGACAAGCCGCAGCGCAAGACCGCGTTGGACTTCAAGGGTCAATTTGGCCAGGGCGGCAAGCTGAAGGCCGAAAAAGACGCCGACCAGATCGACTTTATCGATGTGCTGGGCTCCGGCGATCACTTCTGCTTCCGTGCAACGGATGATTCGTTTGCGGAAGATGGCATTCTCAAGGGAGATTATTTGATCTGCCGCCAGCAGCAGTTTTACCGTGACGGTGACCGCGTGATTGCGACCATCGACGGCAAGGAAACGGTTTACAAACGCTTCTTCCAGGACGGAAACCGCGTGCGTCTGGAGTCCACCGCCGCTCCCAAAAAGGCGATCCATGCAACCAATATCAATTTGCATGGCATGGTCATGGGGGTGATTCGCAAGATGTAAATCGCCCGCTGCCCGTGAAACAGGTTTTCAACCTGTTCGAACAGCTTGGAAACCTGTCCTACGAAATGTGCGTGCTCGTGGTGACAAGCTTCTCGCCTGTGATTTGTCGAATTAGGGCTCATCGCAGGCGGGACGCTTCCCCACAGCAATTATCCCAACTTCATGTCCGCGGGCGGAGCGCCCATGACATGGAAGCCGGCGTCGACGTGCAGTGTCTCGCCGGTAATTCCGCTCGCATGATCGCTGAGCAGGAACAGGCCCGTCTTCCCGACTTCTTCCATCGAGATATTCCGTCGCATGGGCGACATGCTCTGGTACAGCTTCAGCATCACGTCGAAGTCGCCGACTGCCGATGAACTGAGCGTCTTCAGCGGACCGGCACTGAGTGCGTTCACGCGCAGTCCAGACTGACCGAGTTCATGAGCGGCATAGGTCACCGAACTTTCCAGTGCAGCCTTGCAGACTCCCATGATGTTGTAGCCAGGAATGACCTTCTCGCCGCCGAGGTACGTCAGCGTCAGGATGCTACCACCGGGATTTAGAATCGCTCGGGCTCGATTGACGATCGCCAGCAAGCTGTAGACGCTGATCTCCATTGATGTCTTAAATCCTTCGCGGCTGCATGCGACCGTCAGTCCTTTGAGGTCATCCATCGGGGCGTAGGCCACCGAGTGCAGCACGAAGTCGATCGTGCCGAACGTTTCTTTCGCTTTTGCGAAAACGCTGTCTAGATCGGCGTCTGCCTGCACATTGCACGGCACGACAAACTTCGCCCCAATCGGATCAACCAGTTTGCGGACGCGGCGTTCCATGCGCGGCATCGACGGGTCTTTGTCGGGCAGGTGAGTGAAACCCATCTCCGCCCCTTCTTTGTGCAGACACTCGGTGATTGCCCAAGCGATCGAATGATCGTTGGCGATTCCGAAAATCAAACCCTTCTTGCCGGTAAACAATCCCATGTCGAACCAACCTTGCCGATGAAAAAGCGACAGACCACCGCGATGTCAGCCACACAGGCCAACCAACGCGACGACGTGAACGAAGGAAGATATCGGGCGGCCAAATCCCCTTCAACCACGTCGGTCGGAACTCTCCAATTGGATTGAGCATTCCTCCGAGCCGCGGATTATACTGCTAAGACATTCGTCCGGAGTTTTTCAGCGATCCTTAGGCAAGGAGTCGTCCTGTGAGCGCGGTGGCGGAATCCACGTGGCAAGGCGTTGTACACGCCCGGTTACCTTCCGAAGCGCGCGGCAATGTGTTGCGGGCAGAAGACGGCAATCGGTGGGGCGACGCATTTTCGGCGGAAGCGGAGCCGTTGCCGCCGGAAGACGTGATTCTGCTGCAATTGGCAGAGGAGGACGACGTCGAACGCACGGACTCTTTGGCGTGGCGGACCTCTCTGGCCGGGTTGTTGGTCAGCGTGTTGTTACATGTCTGGGTCGCGACCAATCTGTCGAGCTGGTTGCTCCGCGACACATCTCCGCCGAGCGAACCGGTGCTGGAATCAAAGTTCACAGAGTCGTTCATCAAGCAAGAAATCGAAGAAGCGATTCCGTTCGAACTGGCCAATCCCAACGATCGCGAGATGGATTTTCGCGAGGTCATGAACGCGGCCAGTCTTGGCATCGCTCAGGTGGTAGATGCTCCCAAGCCAGCGGCCGCACCGCTAAAAATGGTGCTCGAAGAAGTGCGGCTGGATGCGGCCAAGCTGCCCAGTTACGACGTGCCCGAAGGGTTGAAATTCGATGATCGGCTAGTTGTCAAAGGCTCGACCGGCGAGCAATTCGTGCAGATCGAATCGGCGCTCGACCGTGTTACCTGGGAGATCGCTCAAAATCTGCAAGAGAGCAAATTGCTGGTCGTGTGGCTGGTGGATGCCTCGGCCAGTTTGACGCAGCAGCGCGAAGCGGTAGCCAAGCGGCTACAGCGGATATACGGCGAACTCGGCGCGCTGGAGCAGACTTCGCAATTGCCTCGGCACGAACGCGGATTGCTCACGGGAGTCGTCATGTTTGGCGAGAAGACGAGTTTTCTACTCAAGCCAACCGACAACTTCGAGGAGATTCGCCAAGCGATCGAGTCGGCTCCGACGGATGCGTCCGGCATCGAAAACGTCTTTACCGCTGTCAGGCAGGTGCTGACGGTCTGGTCGAGTTATCGCACAGAACAACATCGCCGCATCATGTTGATCACGATCACGGATGAAGCTGGCGACGACTTCGGCAAGCCTCATCTGGAAGCCATCGCGTTGTGCCGGCGACTTGGAGCAAAGGCGTATGTCATCGGCCCGACCTCTCCGTTCGGCACACGCAAAGGATTCGTCCCGTATGTCGCTCCGGAAGACGGCAAGACGTACCAATTGCCGATCGACCTAGGACCGGAAGTCCCGATGGCCGAAAACGTCCGTTTGCCGTTTTGGTTCGACGGCCCGCAGTACGAATACCTTTCGTCCGGTTTCGCACCCTACGCGCTCGCCCGCCTCGTCAGCGAAACCGGAGGCGTGTACTTCCTGACGAACATGACCACGATGGCCGGGTTGACGCCGATCGGCAGCTTCGACGAAGCGACGCTCAAGCCGTTCGCACCGGATTACCGTTTCGGCGAGCCGCAGGATTTCGCGCGCGATCTGCAAAAGCACCCGATTCGTGCAGTGGTCATCAACGCCGCGCTGCTCAGCCAGAAGTACAACGTGAAGGGCGCCCCGCAACTTAGCCTGCGAGTGACTGACAAGAATTTCCGGCAGCTCGCCACCAACGCTCAGAAGTCGGTGGCCGAAAGCCAATACATGCTCGACGCGATGTTGCAGGCGTTTCCGCCGAACATCGAACGTGAACTCGATCGCGAACCGTCGCTCCGCTGGCGCATGGCGTTCTGCCTGAACTTCGGCCGCCTGCTGGGCAATCGGACGCGGAACCTGGAATACAACTACGCACTGGCGACTTTGAAGACCTCTTTGGCCGAAGCCGACATCAACACACGCTCGAACTTGTGGATTTTTCATCCCAGCCCGGAAGTGAAGAACTCCGGCGTGGCCAGCCGCAAAGGAGCTCAACTGGCGACCGACTTGCTCAACCGAGTCGTTGCTGAAGCTCCTGGCACGCCGTGGGCGATGATGGCCGCACGCGAGTTGCAGAATCCCTTCGGTATTCGAGTCGAGGAGCGTTTCATTCCGCCGCCTGCTCCAGCCTCTCCGAACAAAGCCAGTCCGCCCGCAAAGCAAAAGCCTCGGCCGCTGTTCGTCGAAGAGCCCAAAAAACAGCAACCTCCCGCCCCGCCGCCAAAACGGCCCGTGCTGCCAAAACTGTGACCATTTGGCCGAGATGCGAGACGTGGAAAAAACCGCGGCTGGTGCCTGAGCCAGCTCGCAGGAAATTTTCTGATTTTTTTTCTGAACTCGCTAAGTCTTCACCGATCCGGCAGGTTACGACCAGTGAAGGCTTCATACCTGCTTTGTGATGAATTCGTCTGCTTGACATTCAAATTTGCCAAGGTAAATTGCTCGTCCGTTCCGATCACTAGATGTGGGGCCTGACCTGTCTGTCGCCCACTACTGATTGTGGTGACATTCGCTTCTCACGGCTGTCTGTTTTTGCCGAAACAAGTCGTTATTTGACGGCAACTCTATGGCACGAGGCCAGTAAGAGCGGGTCATGATGCCCCGGGGTTCTCCCTAGTTTTTCTTCTTGGCGAAAGGAGTGCATGATGCACAATGCCAACGCGCTTTTGGATGCGGACTATCTGTCTGCTTCAGCCACTCGGACCCACAACGGCAACGGTCAATCGCGTGAAGCGGCCCGTTCCGGCCCGCCGTCCAAACCGCATTTCACCCCGCAGACGACTCCCATGAAGATCGCTCCGCATTTTTGTCCGGCGAACGTTGATCCGTTCTCGACGGTCGAGTGGGATTTTCGAACGGCTCAGATCAAGGACGAGAACGGCAAAGTGCTCTTCGAGCAGACCAACTGCGAAATCCCCAAGGACTGGAGTGCTCTCGCCACTAATGTCGTCGTCAGCAAGTATTTTTACGGCGAACACGGCACGCCGGAGCGCGAGACCAGCGTGCGGCAGGTGATTCACCGAGTCGCTCGCACGATCGCCGATTGGGGCATCAAGGACGGTTATTTCGCGACTCCCGCTGACGGTGAGACGTTCTATCGCGAACTGGCGTGGCTCTGCCTGCACCAGCACGGCTGCTTCAATTCGCCGGTTTGGTTCAATGTCGGGCTGTATCACCAGTACGGCGTCAAAGGCTCACAAGGTAACTATCGCTACGACGTCGAGACGAAGTCGATCCGCCGGCCAGACACGCCTTACGAATACCCGCAAGCGTCGGCCTGCTTCATCCAATCGGTCGACGACAACATGGAAGACATCATGCGACTCGCTCGTAGCGAGGCCATGCTGTTCAAGTTTGGATCGGGCACGGGAACAGACCTGTCGACCATCCGCAGCTCAAGAGAAAAGCTGTCGGGCGGCGGCACACCCTCCGGGCCGTTGTCATTCATGCGAGTTTACGATCAGATCGCGGCCGTTGTGAAATCGGGTGGCAAGACTCGCCGAGCGGCCAAGATGCAGAGTATCAAGGACTGGCACCCGGACGTCATGGAATTCATCCAGTGCAAGTCGAAAGAAGAGAAGAAGGCGCGTCTGCTGATCAACAGCGGTGAATACGAATCGAACTTCAACGGTGAAGCGTACAGCTCGATCATGTTCCAAAACGCGAACCTGTCGGTGCGGCTGAGCGACGAGTTCATGCAGTCGGCGATCGAAGGAAAGAAGTGGCGGACGCACTGGGTCACTGATCCCAACAAGTCTGGCCCGGAATACGACGCCAAGGACATGCTGCGCGAAATGGCTTCCGGGACCTGGTACTGCGGCGACCCCGGCGTGCAATACGACACGACCATCAATCGCTGGCATACCTGCTCGAACACGGGGCGGATCAACGCCAGCAACCCCTGCGTCACGGGAGACACACTGGTCAGCACGGCGGAAGGCTATCGACGGATCGGCGACATGGTGGGGCAAGAGGCGATTCTCGTGGATCGAGACGGCGTTCGCCGACCGATTCGCCGGATCTTCCCAACTGGCCGCCAGCCCGTGTATCGGCTGACGACGCGCGCCGGCTTCACATTGCGGCTGACGGCCGATCACAAAGTCTTCACGGCGAATCGCGGTGACGTACCGGCTTGCGAGTTGACGCGCGACGACCGATTGTTGCTCAACCCCGTCGGCTTTGGTTGCGAAGAACTTGACGTGGAGATGGCCGAGGTCGTCGGCTTGATGCTTGGCGACGGCTGCATCCATCACGCGAAACTGGATGGCGAACCGATCAGCACATTGACGATGAGTGCCAGCGACGAAGGACATATCGTCAGTGCGGTGCGCGAGCGGCTGAATCGATTCAAATCGAAGTCCGACGACGGTCGCACGCGGCGAGAGGTGGAAGAGGGCGAAGGAAGCGTCGCCACCGTGACGAAAGTCGCGACCGGCTCGAAGTCGGTGGCCAAGCTGTTCGCGAAGTTCGCGGTGCTCGATCGGGGATCGGAGCGAAAGCAGCTCACCGACACTGCGATGCAATTGTGTCGTCCGGCGGTCGCGGGTTTGCTGCGTGGTCTCTTCACGGCGGACGGATGCGTTTACAACTATGGTGACAAGAGCCAAGCGGTCAGCCTGGATTCCACCTCGCGCGAACTGCTGCAACAGGTGCAGTTGTTGCTCCTGGGATTCGGCATCAAGTCGAAGATGTACCTCAACCGCCGCGTCGGTCCGCTGACGGCGGAATTGCCCGACGGACGCGGTGGCACGAAGGAATACGCCGTCCAGCAAATGCACTCGCTGCGGATCACTCGCACGTCGCGAGTCCGCTTCGAGAAGGAGGTCGGTTTCTGGGCTGGCAGCCGCAAGCAGCAACAGTTGCAACTGGTGAATCAGACCGTCGCTGCCTATCAAGATCGAATGGAAGATAACGTTGCCTCACTGGAGTATATCGGCGAGGAAGAGGTCTTCGATCTGACTGAGCCGGTAACGCACCACTTTGGTGCGAACGGTCTTGTTGTTCACAATTGCTCGGAGTACATGTTCCTGGACGACACGGCCTGCAATCTGTCGAGTATCAATCTCCGAAAATTCGTCCGCGACGTGACGCGGTTCGACATCGACAGCTTCCGCCGCGCTTGTGCCATCTTCATTACGGCTCAGGAAATTCTGGTCGATCACGCCAGTTATCCGACGCCGGCCATCGCCGAGAACAGTCACCTGTTCCGGCCGCTGGGACTCGGTTATGCAAACCTCGGCAGCTTGTTGATGTCGTGGGGCATCCCCTATGACAGCGACGCCGGCCGCGGAATCTGCGGAGCATTGACCGCGTTGCTCAATGGGCAGGGGTATTTGACCTCCAGCCGCATCGCCAGCAGTATGGGACCGTTCGCGGGATATGCCGAGAACGAGCAACCGATGCTCCGCGTGATGTCCATGCACCGCGAAGCGGCCTATCGCATCGACCCGAGTTGCCCGGATTACATGCGTGAGGCGGCTCAGCAGGTGTGGGACGAATGTCTCGAATCGGGCCGCAAGCACGGGTATCGAAACGCTCAAGCGACGGTGCTCGCGCCAACTGGCACGATCGCCTTCATGATGGACTGCGACACGACCGGCATCGAGCCGGACATTGCCCTCATCAAGTACAAGCAGCTTGCTGGCGGAGGCATGTTGAAAATCATCAACCGTACGGTTCCCGTCGCGCTCAAGGCGTTGGGCTACGATCAACCGCAGATCGAAGGCATTCTCGACTACATCGAGAAGTGCGATACGATCGAAAATGCTCCGGAGCTCAAGCCAGATCATTTGCCGGTTTTCGACTGTGCGTTCAAGCCGGCCAACGGCACGCGGTCGATCAACTGGCGAGCCCACATCAAGATGATGGCGGCCGCTCAACCATTCTTGAGTGGTGCGATCTCAAAGACAGTCAATATGCCGGCCGAATCGACGGTTGAAGATGTCGAGAATGCATACCTCGAAGGCTGGCGTATGGGGCTCAAAGCGCTGGCCATCTACCGCGACGGCTCGAAGCAATCGCAGCCGCTGAACACATCGAAGGACAGCGAGAAGAAGAAGGGCGACGGCGCCGCACCCGAAGAAGTGGCTGTCGGCCGTCCGATCCGCCGCCGCTTGCCGGCCACCCGCCGCTCGATCACGCACAAGTTCAGCGTCGGCAATCACGATGGCTACATCACCGTCGGCCTCTTCGAGGATGGTTCGCCCGGCGAGTTGTTCATCACGATGGCCAAAGAGGGCAGCACGATCGGCGGCCTGATGGACGTCATCGGCACGCTCACTTCGATGGGCCTGCAATACGGCGTGCAGGTACAGGTCTTTGTGGACAAGTTCTCGCACAGTCGTTTTGAGCCGAGCGGCTGGACCAAGAACCCAGATATTCCCCACGCAAAGTCGGTGGTCGATTACATCTTCCGCTGGTTGGGCATGGAGTTCATCACAGGCTATCGCGAACAGAACTCACCCCGTCACAACGACGGCTCGAACCATGTGGCGGCCACGAACCGAACGGCCGAGACCGTCACGAACGAGTTGACGAACTTGATCGAGACGCATGTCAACGCCGGTCCCGCGATTCGCAGCCAACAGTTTGCAGGCTTTCAGAGCGACGCTCCCGCCTGCGACAACTGCGGAGCCATTACAGTGCGCAATGGCAACTGTTACCTCTGTCACAATTGCGGAGCCAGCATGGGTTGCTCGTAGTGCAAGCTTCCAGCTTGCAACTTCCGACCGTCACGCGACGGAAATGATCATCGCCTGGAATGCGGCTGACGGAGTGGCCCATCCTTGCAACGGCACCCCGGTTCAACATCTGTTGGACCGGGGTGTTTTATTGGCACCCAAGCCGTTTGAACCAACCTTTGATTCTTTGCGTCCTTTAGGACCGGTGCAGAAATAACTGTCAGATGTCGCTGAACTCGCCAGAGTTCAGATCCGAAGTCTGGCGACTTCGGCTACGACAGTTATTGATGCGCCGGTCCTAAGCTTAGCGGTGGATGTCAGTGACCGGGGTTTTGCAGCTCGAACTCGCGGTCGCTTGCATCTCTGAGATCGCCTGCTCATTCTCGCAGCAGGGATCACTTCTTCCAGCCAGGTCAATTGTCTCAACCATGATTCTGCGGATTTGTGTTTCGCCTCACGGGCGATTGTTGTGCGAGCCGGTCACGGACGAAACCGGGGACTCAACCGGAATCGCGGCCGCGTTGAGCGATGGCTCGTCGCGTCTGCTTCGTGATTCCTTTCAGCAATCATCCGCGGAAGGATTGTTGCTGCTGGCAGAACCGCGTGTGACGGAGACTCTGCCTTCTGATCTTTTGTTCTGGCGTGAATACGCGCGGCGGTTCTTTCAGGCGGTCTGTCAGCTTGATGAGGAACGGCTGACGGAGTTCGCGGGAAAGAATGCGAGTCGCGGGAGCGAGTCGCCTACGTGTCGGCCGGATGATCTGGCGCTGGCGGTATTGATTGCCGAGGCTCCACCGATGCGCGGGCTGGAGTACCTCACGCCAGCGGTGCTCAAAGTGTTGTGGGATGAATTGGCGGAGTTAGTGCGGCGGCGTGGCGCGGAGACGGACGGCGGGTTGACGGCGTTTCTGCGAGCGGTCAATCCGTTTCAGCATTTGCTTGGCCGAGTGACGTTTCATCTGGCCGAGAATAGGCGTGACGCGGATCGGCCGTTTGCGTTCTTGGCGACGTACTCGCATCGGATGTCGGCGAAAGCTCAGGTGCAGCATTTGCCGTTGGTGCAAGCACTCAAGCAGTATGCAGGAGAACGGGATCAAGCGAAGCTCGCGGAGCTGTTGTCACCCGTGCGGTCGGCCGCGGACGGCAGCGCGGTCGTGAAGGAATTGCTCGCCTCAAAGGCGTTGTTTCAACCGCAAGCGTGGCCGATCGCGCAAGCCTATCGGTTTCTGCGCGATGTGCCGGCAATGGAGCAAAGCGGTCTCGTCGTGCGTGTGCCCGATTGGTGGAAGGCTCGCAAGCCGCCCCGACCGCAGGTGCAAGTGCGCATCGGCAATCAGCGATCGAGCCAGGTTGGCGTTGATGGGCTGCTGGATTTTTCGGTGGATCTGGCACTTGATGGCGAGCCGTTGTCCGATGCCGAACGCAAGAAACTGCTGGCGGCGACAGACGGACTGATGCTACTGCGCGGCAAGTGGGTCGAGGTGAATCGCGATCAACTTCAAGAGGCGCTGTCTCACTGGCAGCAGTTGCAGAATCAGCACGCGGGCGGCATCGACTTCTTAAAGGGAATGCGGTTGCTCGCCGGAGCACAGCTTGATGCCGATGAGACGTCGGTCGATCTGACGGCCGATTGGGTCGGAGTCACGGCCGGAGACTGGCTGCGGGAGACGCTGGAACACTTGCGCGATCCCAGCGGCGTGGTCGGTTGCTCGCCGGGCGAAGGGCTGAACGCGACGTTGCGGCCGTATCAAACGGACGGCGTGCGCTGGTTATGGTTCATGACGCGACTGGGGTTGGGGGCCTGTTTGGCCGACGACATGGGACTGGGCAAAACGATTCAGGTGATCGATCTGTTGCTGCGGTTACGTAGTAGCCACGTTCGCCAGAACGTGGGGAATCACAATCCCGCGCCCCCACGTTCTGGCGAACGTGGCTACGATCCGAGTTTGCTGATCGTGCCGGCATCGCTGGTCGGGAATTGGAAGCAGGAACTCGCGCGGTTCGCGCCGCAATTGAAATGTTTCTTCGCGCATCGGTCGGAGTGCGAGGCAGAGATGCTGGATCGCGTCGCCAAGAAGCCGGCCGACGAACTGAAAGACTTCGACCTCGTCGTCACGACCTACACGCTGGCTCGCAAGGCCGACTGGGTCACCTCAATGAAGTGGAAGCTGGTTGTGCTGGATGAAGCTCAGGCGATCAAGAACGTCGGATCGGCGCAGACAAAGGCGGTCAAGAAACTCGACGCGGCAGGGCGAATCGTGCTGACCGGAACGCCGGTCGAAAATCAGCTTGGCGACTTATGGTCGCTGTTCGACTTCTGTTGTCCGGGATTGCTCGGCTCGGCGAAGCAGTTCAAGGATTTCGTGAAGCGACTCAACAAGCAGCAGGATGCTCACGCCTACGGAGCGTTGCGGCGGCTCGTGCAGCCGTACATTTTGCGGCGGATGAAGACCGATCCAAACATCGTCCCCGACTTGCCGGAGAAGACCGAGATGCGGGCCGAGTGCGGCTTGTCCAAAAAACAAGCGGTGCTGTACGAGCAGTTGGTCGAGGATCTCGCGAAGCAGTTGAAGAAGGCGAAGGAATTGCGCCAGTCCGGCGAATCCAGCGATATGCAACGGCGCGGACTGGTGTTGTCGATGCTGATGAAGCTGAAGCAGGTCTGCAATCATCCGTCGCAGTTTCTCGCTCAGCCAGAGTTCGCAGCGGACGACAGCGGCAAGTTCTTGCGGCTCGCTCAAATCTGCGAGCCGATTGCCGAACGGCAAGAAAAGATGCTGGTCTTCACGCAGTTTCAATCGGTGTGCGAGCCGCTGGCGAAATATCTCGGCGAGGTCTTCGGTCAACCGGGTCTCGTGCTGCACGGCGGCGTGCCGGTTGGCAAGCGGAAGGAATTGGTGCGGCGATTTCAAGAAGAGGACGGCCTGCCGTTCTTCGTGATTTCGGTGAAGGCGGGAGGCACGGGTCTGAACCTGACGGCCGCGTCGCACGTCGTCCACTTCGACCGCTGGTGGAATCCGGCCGTCGAGAATCAAGCGACCGACCGAGCCTTCCGCATCGGTCAGAAACGAAACGTGCTGGTCCACAAATTCGTCTGCCGAGGCACTCTGGAAGAGCGCATCGACCAGATGATCCGCGACAAACAAGAACTGGCCGATCAAGTCCTCGGTGCGAAGAACGAAGGCGAGACGCTGTTGACCGAGATGAGCGACCGCGAGCTGCTGAAGTTCGTCGCACTGGACATCACGCGGGCGGCGGAAGAATCATAAACGGACTCTTACGGATCGGCGTTTTTCCCGCCGAACGGGGGACGTCAGCCGGCGTCAGCCTCCTGTTTCCGCAAATCAAGAAATGAATTTTTCAAGCGAGGTCGCAGTCGAGGGGCAGGTTTTTAACCTGCCCGTCAAACACGGACTCTGATTTCGAGTGAAACACGAAATGTTGAAAACCGCGATATTTCACGGGCAGATTACAAACCTGCCCCACGAGTTCGCTTGTTTGTGGACTAAGTGGACCCGCAGAGATCTCTGGGTAGCCACGCTCGCCAGAGTGTGGGCGAATCGCGGGAAAACCCACGTTCTGGCGAACGTGGCTACCTAACCT
>JAYVSP010000263.1:0-3878 GCA_043775215.1 Planctomyces sp.
ACCCCAACGCCATCGGCGTGGGCGCGGTGGATACGACTCGCGCACGCCGATGGCGTTGCGGTTAAACATCTCTCAATCTCGCCCGCACGAAGAATAAGAGACCAAAGAGACCAAAGTGGCGCGCAAATCAAGCTGAAGATCGAAGGATTCGTCGCGAACTTTGCATGAACGCAACGGCCATTTCATCGAACAAGGAATGTGGCTTCGTGGGATTTGAAAGTTTTTTGATTGAGCCTGTCGCTTTTCCGCTCAATGGCACTGTTCGACCGCCTGGATCGAAGAGCCTGACGAATCGGGCTTTGGTGGTTGCGGCGTTGGCTGGCGGCGATTCGCGGCTGACGAATGTGCTCGACAGCCAAGACACGCGAGTCATGCTGGAAAGCTGGCGGCGACTGGGTGTTGTCACGGAGCACGATCCGAAGACGAACACGGTGCAGGTGCAAGGTTGCGGCGGCCAGATTCCGGCGACGAACGCGGACCTGTGGTTGGAGAACAGCGGGACGAGCATGCGTTTTCTGACGGCGGCCTGCACGGTGGGCGAGGGACGGTTTCGTCTGGATGGCAACGCACGCATGCGAGAGCGACCGATTCGTGATTTGGTGAAAGCATTGAATGATCTCGGCGCGGACGTGAACTGTGCGACCGACAGCGGATGTCCGCCGGTTGAGGTTGTTGCGCACGGTCTGCCGGGTGGACGAGCGACGGTCGCAGGTAACATTTCCAGTCAATACCTCAGCGCGTTGTTGCTGGCCGCGCCGTGTGCGAAGTCCGCGGTCGAACTACAGATTGCTGGGGAACTGGTTTCCGAGCCGTATGTTGAGATGACGCTCAGCGTCATGCAGCGGTTCGCAGCAACAGCGGTTCGCAGTAGTGACGGAACTTTGCACATCCAGCCATCCGGGTATTGCGGCACCGCATATGACATCGAGCCGGATGCTTCCGCCGCCAGTTACTTCTTCGCCGCCGCTGCGATCACGGGTGGCGAGATCACGGTGGCCGGTCTCGGCCGGACGTCGCTGCAAGGGGATTTGCGGTTCGTCGACGCGCTCGCCGAAATGGGCTGCGAGGTGACGGTAGGCGACGACAGTACGACGGTGCGCGGCCGGCCATTGCACGGCATCGACATCGACATGAACGCGATCAGCGATACGGCTCAAACGTTGGCCGCCGTCGCCGTGTTCGCAAGCGGTCCGACGACGATCCGCAACATCGCGCATGTGCGGCACAAAGAGACGGATCGCATCGCCGCCGTTGTCACGGAATTGAAACGGCTCGGCCTGCAAGCGGACGAGCGGCCGGATGGGCTGACAATTCATCCCGGAACGCCGCGACCGGCGACCGTTGAGACATACGACGATCACCGCATGGCCATGAGTTTTTCGCTCATCGGCTTGCGGTACCCAGGCATTCGGATTGCGAATCCGAGTTGCACGGCGAAGACTTACCCTCGGTTCTTTGAAGACCTCGAACGATTGTGCGGACGGTGATGACTCAACAACCTGACGATGGTGGCCGCGATTCGGGCGGACGGCGATATGGCGATCAGGGTCCGCGCGGCCGCGCTTCCGGCGGTCGTTTCGGAAACAGCGGCCCCAGGCGGGATGACGATCGACGCGGACCGCCACGCGGCAGTCAATCGGGACGCCGGCCGCCTCAAGATCGAGACCCGCGCGACGAGCAGCGATCGGATGAACTGCCGTCGATGCCCGAGTTACCGATTGGCAAGACGTCTCGGCAGATCGCGTTCGGGACATTGTTGGCGGCCGTGAACTCGAATGAGTTTGTGACCGATCATTTGGAGCGATCGTTTGCACGAGCGGACTTGCCGCCGATCGAGCGGCGGCTCGCGACGGAATTGACCTTTGGCGTTGTGCGGCGGAAAGCAACGCTCGATGAGATTCTTGAAAAATCGGTGACTCGGCCACGGCAGAATGTCGAATCGGCCTTGTGGATGTTGCTGCGTCTGGGCGTGTATCAGCTCATGCTGTGCGACGGCATCCCGCCGCATGCCGCGTGTGCAGAAACAGTGGAATTGGCCCGCTGGCTCGGCCGGCCGGAATGGGTGCCATTTGCGAATGGGGTGCTGCGTGGGATTAGCCGACTGATCGTGCCGGTTCGAGTCCGTGAGCCTTCGCCGACAACGCTGCCAACGACCGACAATCGTTTTCGCCGATTGGCCCAACCGATCTTTGCCGATCCCGCCGAGAAGCCGCTCGTGTACGTTGCGAAGGCATTTAGCTTACCGTTGTGGCTGGTCGAGCGTTGGTCGTCGCGGTTTGATTTCGCGGAACTGTGCCGACTCGGGTTTTGGTTCAACACGCCCTCACCGATGTGCCTGCGAGTCAATCGGCTACGCACCGATCGTGACACAGTTTTGGCCGCGTTCGCCGCAGCAGGCATCGCCGCACGACCCGGTACATTGCCAACATCCATTTGGTTGGAGAGTGCCAACGAGTTAGCGAGCGGAGAGTGCCGGCTGCCTGATGCGTCTCAAGCGGACAGCGATTCGATGTCCGGCCTGGATGCGGATGGTCTCAACGAATTGTCGGTTGAATCGGACACATTCCAAGAATCGGTGGCCGTCGTTGAATCCGAAGCATTCAGTGAATTGGATGCGTTTCTTGAAACGGACGCGTCGGGGGTTGCACGACCCTCGCTTGCCGAAAGAACCGGCGAAACACGGCGGGATACTCCGACACGCATCGATCGATTGCCGGGATTCAATGAGGGCTGGTTTGTCGTGCAAGACGAATCGGCACAGCGCGCGGCCGAGTTGCTCGCGCCGCAACCGGGAGAGACGGTGCTCGATTTGTGTGCGGCACCGGGGACAAAGACGACGCATCTCGCTGAACTCATGCGGAACGAAGGCCGCATCATCGCGACCGACACTGGTGAGCAACGTCTGCAACGAGTTGTGGAGAATTGCCAGCGTTTGGGCATATCTATTGTCGAGACCCAATTGATCTCGCAGGAAGGGACTGACATCCCGGAGGGGCCGTTCGACGCAATCTTGATTGACGCTCCGTGCTCGAACACGGGAGTGCTCGGCAAGCGTCCGGACGCGCGGTGGCGAATTCAGGAGGACGACCTTGAAGAGCTGTCGCGAATTCAACTCCGCCTGCTGCTGGCTGCCGCAAGCCGGTTACGACCGGGCGGTCGCATCGTTTATTCGACATGCAGCATCGAGCCAGAAGAGAACAGCGCTGTTCTGGAAGCGGCCAGCCATTTTCGCACGAAAGTGCAGCTCGAAATCATGAACGAACTGATCCCCGGCCGCCCCGCCGACGGCGGCTTTCAGAGCTTGCTGCGCTCGTCAAATTGAGAATGTCTCGGACGAAACACGAAGTACCGCTGAGCCCGCGGGCTTGGCCTGGAAGCCAATTCAGATGAGCGTGGCGGACCCGTGTCGCCGCGCCGAGGTAGGCGCGTTCGAAATGCACCGGTTTGACTCGTGCAATTTCCGAGCTATGTTCAAGGAAGCTACACTCAAATTAGTACAGTTCCAGCCGATTTGCAGTTCACATCGCTTCAAGCAATCAGTCGCTGACCCAACCAAGATCACTGAAAATCGTGCCATGAACCGCTGGAAAAAACTGCTGACGGCGGAAGACGGTCACGCGACTACGGAATACGCCCTGATGCTGGCGTTGATTATCGTCGTGTCGCTGGGAACTGTGGCCACCCTTGGGACGAGATCGTGGGGCACCTGGGATCGCATCTTCGTCCATATTGACGGCGTTTAGACTCGGTCACTCTCTCCTGACCAAAGTCTTCGTACTACTAAGTGGACCCGCAGAGATCTCTGGGTAGCCACGCTCGCCAGAGTGTGGGCGAATCGCGGGAAAACCCACGTTCTGGCGAACGTGGCTACCTAACCT
>JAYVSP010000264.1:0-11068 GCA_043775215.1 Planctomyces sp.
AGTCTGTTTGTCGCCAACGACATGTCGCCCAATTTTTTCTTCCGAAATGAAACAACAGCTCCCGAGTCGATCAAGCTACACGAACAAGGACTTCTCGCCGGACTCGCGTTCGACGATCAGGGTGCCTCGAAAGCCTGCATGGGGATCGCTGCAGAAGATTACAACGGTGACGGTCGCTTGGACCTGTTCGTCACTAACTTTTACCGGCAATCCAATGACTTATACGTCCAGCAACCCGATGGTTCGTTTCGCGATTTATCTCGAAAGGCCAACCTCGTTGACTCCAGCTTTCTCATGCTGGGTTGGGGCACGCAATTTATTGATGGAGAGCTAGACGGTTATCCCGACTTGATTCTGACGAACGGCCATGTCCACGACCCGGTTGATCCCAACATCCCGTACTCGATGCCGGCGCAATACCTCCGCAATCAAGGGGACGGAACATTTGCCGAGATTCCCGGGCACAAGTTAGGTGGATTCTTTCAAGAGAAGCATCTTGGACGCTCGCTCGCACGGATCGATTGGAATCGCGACGCACGGGACGATGCGTGTATCTCGCATCTGAATGAACCGGTGGCACTGCTCACGAATCGGACCGAACATAGGGGAAACTTCGTGTCGATTCGACTTGTCGGTGTGAACTCAAGCCGGGATGCGATCGGTGCAACGGTTCGTCTTCGCACTAGTAAACAGGCTTGGGTTCGCCAACTGACCGCTGGTGACGGCTTCCACGCATCGAACGAGCGGCGGCTCTTATTTGGGCTCGGAGAACTGACGCACGTGGACTCCGCAGAGGTCACTTGGCCAACTGGGCTTCGCCAGGAATTTCATGATCTGAATATCAACCAAGAGTTGCTCCTGATTGAAAACGGCCCGCTTCTAAGCCTCAACGGTTCGCCAACCAAGGATACCGGCTCGGCGAACATTCCACCCGAAAACAACGATTCCGAACTCTGACCATTCCTTCTCAACGCTCGGAACTGATCCGCAATTTGATCGCCTTAAATCGCGTGGAGGACGTCTTTGCCGTAATTCTGCATTTATTCCGATTTCTATCATTGAATTGAGACGTCAAATAATGTTAATCTATTAAGATTGCGTCATTTCTGTCGCAATTTCTTTGGTGGAAATTCTTCCGGATCCCGTCCACTCGCCTCGTTTGGGGTTGCGTGGTGTCTTTTTTTTCTCGTACTGGAGGCTCCGTTATGGTCGTAATCAGACGCCGATCCGCAT
Source organism: Planctomyces sp. (assembly GCA_043775215.1). Classification (GTDB taxonomy): domain Bacteria; phylum Planctomycetota; class Planctomycetia; order Planctomycetales; family Planctomycetaceae; genus SXKJ01. The sequence continues at coordinate 1,234 of JAYVSP010000264.1, forward strand.
TCACCTTGATTGAATTGCTAGTGGTTATCGCCATTATTGCAATTCTGATTGCCTTGTTGTTGCCGGCAGTCCAGCAAGCGCGCGAGGCCGCGAGACGATCGCAGTGCAAGAACAATCTCAAACAAATTGGACTCGCCCTGCACAATTACCATGACATACACAAACTTCTACCGGCTGCGAATGGCTTGGCGAACGGTTGGGGCAATAACTTTTGGGTGCCAATTCTGCCGTTTGCAGATAATTCTCCTCTATACAAACAGTGGAAATTCAACGGCAACGACCATGGATGGCACGATTCCGGCATTAACGCGGCGGTACAGGAAGGGATAAAAATTGCCTACATGCTTTGCCCTTCAAGCCCGCTGCCTGAAGGGATGAACCGATTTGGTGCATCGCCTACGATGCCAGCAGGATCGTATATGGCGGTATCGGGCGCTGAAAACTTAGGGGCATTCAACAACACGAATAACACTACAAAGAGCGAAGATCTAAGTGCAGGAGGCTGGGGCGTCGTTTCGAGTGCTGGTATGATGACGATGAATCGTTGCTTAAATTTCAAAAACTGTACCGACGGCTTGTCGAGTACACTTCTGCTCGGCGAACAAAGTGGTTTTGTCTTTGACACCGCTGGCAACAAAGCGGACGTCCGAGCTGGTGCGACATGGGGTTGGGTGATGGGTTCGCACAACAGTTGGGGGTTCAACGCGGTTGGCGGTGGAGGACTGACGACCATACGGTATGCCCCAAATTCGCGTGTTTTGAATCAGAACGGGTGCGTCGCGGCAACTGAGCATTGTCGGGCCAACACTCCACTCACTTCAGCCCATTCTTCGAGCGTTCATGTGTTGCTTGGCGATGGCACAGTTCGGTCCATCAATAACAACATCAACATGGTCACTTTGACGTACCTAGCGGTTCGCGATGATGGTAAGCCTACAGAAGGATTCTGACTTTACCTTTTCGGGTTTACGGTGAATCAATTCGGCCGATGTCCTGGGGGTCACATCTAAGTGGCCCCCATTTTTTGTATTTGAATCCTGTTTCGTATTTAGATCCTACTTGAAAGAAATCTCACAATGAGTCGATTTAAGTTGAATTGGATTGGCCTAGTGGCGATTCTGATGTTGGTTGGGTGTGGAGGTGGTGCCGATGGCGATGGATATGATGGCGCCCGGGGCCAGGTCGCCGGAAAAATCACTTTTGAAGGGAAGCCAATCCCCGAAGGCTCTCAGGTATATTTCCAGGCCACCGACGGATATGCTGCGACAGGGACGGTGAAAGCCGGCGGCGAATATACGCTCCAGTATCCGAAGGGCGATCTGCTGCCAGCCGTGGCATACAAGGTCCAGGTCACCCCGCCACTGCCTGCAACCCAGGCACCGATGAACCCAGCTGATATCGGAAAATCTAAGATCCCCAAGGAAACCGATTCATCACCGTTCCCAGCCAAATATGGGTCAACTGCAAGCAGTAAGTTAGAATTCACTGTGAAAGAGGGGAAGAACTCAATTGACATCGTTCTCACCAAGTGATCGCAATGCAATACGTTTTTTGAATGCTCTGTAAAATATTATGCTCGTCGTCGCGCTACGATTATTTGCCTTGGTCGGCTGGCGTAACAGGCTTGCTAGTTCTTTGATGACGTTCGTCGTTTTTAGTTATTCGGGGACAATGACGGGTTGTCAAAAGTTGCCGTTATCGACAGAAGCTCCGCCGGTATCCCCTGAGGCATTTAGGACAGTCGAGCGAACTAAGCATTCGATTTCGTTTCAGGCGTCCCCTCAAAGCGGCAAATCCGCTGAGCTTTCTGAACGAACGCCGCGACCTGACGACTGGTTTGTCGATGTGACGCGGTCGTCGGGGATGGATTTTTCTTATCAGAATGGTCGGTCTGGCGGAAAGTTTACCCTATTGGAGTCGATCGGCGGAGGCGTAGCCTGTTTCGATATTGATAACGATGGTGATGTTGACCTGTTCATAACGGGCGGAGGAACCATCGGTGGCAGTCCGATGCTCATTGGCGGGCTTAGTTGCGGCTTGTTTCGAAACGAAGGTGAGTTAGTTTTCACGGACATCACCGCGGTGGCTAGAGTCAACTCAGCCGAAAACTACACTCTCGCGGGTGGTATATGTGATTTCAACTGCGATGGTTGCCCCGATCTTTTCGTCACAGGGTATCCGCATTGCAAATTGTATCGTAATCTCGGCGATGGAACGCTTCAGGATGTAACTGGCGATTCAGGTCTCACAGTAGACGGACTGCATTCGGCCTGCACGTGGGGTGATTTTGATGGCGACGGATTGCCGGACCTGTTTCTTGCCGGCTATGTCATATTTGACTTGCGGGAAGATCGAAGCTGCGGAGATGAACTGCGAAACATCCGGGATATCTGTGGGATCTGGCAGTATCCGCCGAGCCCAGATCGGTTGTTCCGCAATCGTGGCGATGGGACGTTTGAGGAGATCACGCAACCCGCTGGCCTCCGCGCCGATGGCCGGGGCTTGGGCGCCGTTGCGGCAGATATCAACGACGATGGTCACCTCGATTTGTACGTGGCCAACGATTACACACCAAATTTCCTATATCTCGGTGATGGCCGCGGGACATTCATTGAGCGGGGACTTCTCTCAGGAACAGCATTTGACGAAAATGGGATTCCCCAAGGGAGTATGGGCGTTGATTTCGGTGACTTTGATGGAGATGGACTCGGGGATTTGTTCGTCACGAATTACCAGCTTGAAGACAATACGCTTTATCGAAATCTCGGAAATGGCAATTTTTCGGTGGCGACTCCTCACGTTGGACTTCAAGATGTCTGCCGCCGGTATGTTGGATTTGGCACGGGATGGGTCGATTGGGATTCAGACGGCTGGCTGGATCTGTTTGTGCTAAACGGTCATGTCATGTATTCCACCGGTCAAAGCACCTATGAGCAGCCGCAGTTCCTATTCCAAAACGTGGCGGGCAAGCGGTTCGTGAATGTTTCAGAGAATGGGGGGCCATATTTCAGTGGCCTGCATGTTGCTCGCGGCGGCGCGTTTGGTGACCTCGACAATGATGGTGCTCCCGATTTGGTCGTCGTCCATCAGAATTCTCCGGTGACATTGTTGCGGAATCTTCGGCCACCAACTCGATGGTTTCGTGTCTGCCTGCGGGGGACGACATCCGATCCCTTGGCCGTGGGCGCCGTATTAACGGCTAAATTCGATGGGCGAACGCTCACGCGACACGTATGCGGTGGAGCGGGCTACTTTTCTCAATTCGACCAACGGATTCTTTTGCCCGTCGACATAGACGGCCCGATTCAGTGCTCGGTTCGTTGGCTTAATGGACAGCGGGAAATTTTCGCTCAGCTTCAACTCTGCCAAACAAATCTCCTGGTCGAGGGCCAAGGCGAACTTGAGCGACCAGTGCTTCCATCCAATCCATGATCCAGCAGTTTTTTGAGAATCCGCGCGGCAATTGCTGTTGGTCAATCGTTTTGGTGATTATGTCTGGGTTGTAGAGAAGCCAAACACCATGAAAGTCGATGCAAGCCGTGGCTCAAATCTGGCTACCCAACGCACATTTATGCGAGTCGCGGCGGTCTTGTTGGTTCTTTTGGTGGTGGTCAGCCTACTGGTTATCTTTAGTTGGGATAATTCGCCTGCTCGTTTGCTGTCCAAGGCACGAGAAATTCAAACCACGGTTCCTACCCGCGCTTTGGAATTGATCCGTAAAGGCATCAATGCCTCGGGTGGTGATTTTCCAGATGCTCAACTCGTTGAATGTCGAGTTCTAATCACCCTGCGTCGCAGTAATGAGGCAACTCGTTGCTTCGCGGCCATCCGACGCCCTGCTGAGTGTAGTCCCAAGGAGCTAGTCACGCTCGCACGCGAATCGGAAAAAGCCGGGCAGTTTGCGCTGGCCGGCCAAGCACTGGAAGCAGCTGGCGAATTCGTTCGTAAGAGTCCACAACTCCTGCGTCAGATGATTGAAATCATATACACTCAAAACACCGAAGGCCGTGAAGACGAAATCTTGCAGCTTTGTCGCGAATATGCCTGCATGGTGTCTGGAGATGCTTTCCCATGGTTAGTTAGCGCAAGCTTGTATCATGAGCGAGGCGAATATCAACTGGCGTTTCACGCTTATCGTGAGGTGTTGAGTCGCAATCCGCCGGCCAAGGAAGTGATTCGTGTGCGGTTACTCTTGATGCAAGTAGCGATGATTTTGGGAGACGTGTCCACGGCTCGTGAACACTTCGATGCTTTGCAGGCCAATAATCTCGATTCAGCCTCACAAAAGTCGCTGGCTCTAGCGAGTGCCGATTTGCTTTATCGAGAGGGGAAGGCTGAACAATCAGTGAAGGTGCTCGATCTTCTCCTGGCCAAGCATGCGGACATGAATATTGCGAGAGCGTTACGTGGCAGTTGCAAATTTGACCTTGGAGATTATCCGGGAGCTATTTGCGACCTGGCTCTTATTGTTGATCAGGACGACTTCGATCAACGGGCACACTACAAATTGGGCCAAGCCTACCTTCGGCTAGAAAAGCACGATCAAGCGAACCGACACCTTAATCGAAGCCGGGAGTTGACGGATCTCACCGCGCAGATTCTTACTCTGGAAAACCGACTCGCTAATGATAAATACAACCGCGAAATAAAACTCGAATTGGCAGATTTGAACGTAAAACGCGGCAATCTGCCTGCTGCGGCCAATTGGCGCCGCGGTGCCCAACAATACTTGAAGCCGCACTGACGAATGATCGCCCAAGTAGGGCAGACCGTCTCGTTTTGCCCGATCACGCCTCGCCAAAACCCACGGGCCATCGGCTATGCAACTCCGCGATCTGCTCCAGATTCTGCTCCGCGACGTCATTAAGCTCCCAAACGTCTTCCGGTTTGAGGAACAGTTGGGTGAAGGATCTTTCGGCATTGTCGTGCCCGCCGGCATCTCGATTCTGAATTCGATTGACCGCATCACGCTCGACCAGCAAGTCGTTCCGAGTTCGCAGCGCCGCGTTTCCGTCGCAATCTTGAAGTGAGATTGCCTTGCGCCATTCCGCCCTTTTGTTTTGCAGCAGCGGCAACAGACTTCGTCCATTCTTCGAGATCGAAGAAGTCGGCGCGGGTGACGGCATCGAAAGTCCAAACCAATCACAGAGCGTCGGAGCCAAATCGATCGTTTGCACCAATTCTTGCCGGCGGCTGCCCTCAATCACCTCGGTGGCGTGAGCGATCAGTAATGGCACATGCGCGATTTCGTCTCGCAACCGCCATGTCTCTTGGAGCGGAGAGATGGTGACGTGTGACAGCGGCAACGGTTCGGACTCGCCCAACGGTTCTCCGATCGCCGCGGTGATGATCAGCAGCGGTCGATCGTCACCGAATAGGCGGTCGATCGACGTCAGCAAGCGTCCCACCAAATGATCGAGTTGCGTGACGCACGCCGCATACGCCACCTCGGCCAGTTTGATCGGGTCGAATTCGCGACCGTCGCCGCTGTGCGCGTCGTCGGAATCCAGTTCATCGGCATATAACTCGGCGAAAACTTCGGTCGCGACGCACGGCCAGGCGATACCGCGAGATTTCAGCCACAGCAGCCAGGAAGATTGTGGCTGTCCGGCCAAATCGGACAACTCTTGCTCGGTTCGGCTGACCAATTGAGCGAGGGGTGTGACTTCAAGATCCTCCCCCCTGCCCTCTTCGGACGAATCGTCGTCGCCAATCACAAGCTCCGCCGCCGGCCAGATTGTGCGAGTTTGAAGTACGTCGTCTCGCAGGCATTCGACCAGTAAATGCGTTTCGACTCCCGACCCCGCGAGTGCCTCGAACAGCGAACGCGAATCGGCCGCGTGTTGCAAGCCGCCAAGCGAACTCGGTCCTCGCCACCAAGCATGCTTCGGAGAGACTTCGTCCTCGACGAACTCCGCGAAATGTTGGTCGAACACGACCGCCCGTGCTGCCAGCCGATCGAGATTCGGTGTCTCGATCCATTCGTGCCCATAGCAGCCAAGACATCGGCGGCTCAGTCGATCAAATGACAAGACAATAGCTCGCGGCGGATTGGGCATGGCGTTTGTTCGCGCGTGTTTGGAGTGTTCAAGGCCAATCTCCATTCTCCAATGAATTCCCAAGCTCCAATGTCCAAAACCCCAAAGGAACATTTGACCTGTAAATCAGGTCAGTCGCTCATTGGAGTTTGAAGTTTGGAATTGGTCATTCATTGGACATTGGACATTGGTTTTTGGACATTGGGACTTGGTTGGGCTTCACCGCGTGCGGTCTAGAGACCTGAGATACTTGGCCGTTTCGGCAGCCGCGGCGTGCGGTTCCATGAGTTCCGCGTACGCTTGATGGACTGTGACGCAACCGTCATAGCCGATCTGCCGCAATGCCGCGATGACCACTGGAAAATTCACGCCGCCCGGTTCCCAAATCGGAATGTGCTCAAAGCGACGCATTCCGAGGCACCACGTTTCCAACTCGACCGGCCCCGCTGGTTCGAGCCGATGATTTTGCACGTACACATTCATCAAATACGGCTGAAAACGCTGCAATGTGTCGAGCCCATATGACTGCTCGCAAAGCATGAGATTTGCCGGCTCGTAGATCAGCCCGAAGTTGCTCCGTCCGATTTGCCGCAACACCTCCAGCGAGCGATCGACAGTCTCGAACAACGTCGTCGTGTGACACTGATGAGCCAACCGAATGCCACGAGCCGCTGCTTCATCGGCCGCTCGGCGAGCATGTTCGATATCGGCCTCGGTCTTCAAACAGACGCGGATCAAATCGCAGCCAAGCGATTGCGCAACATCGAGACTCGGCCCGATATTTTTCAGACTGTCCGGCCCACGCTCATTGTTGAGCGGCACATCGCTGTCAGCCGTCACCATAGAAACTCGCAAGCCAGCCGCCTCGACCTCGCCTCGCATCCGCTCCAAGTCCGCACTCGAAGTCCCGATTCCGCCGGCACTGGCCCGCATGCAGATCGCCTGGTAGCCAAGTTCAGCCGCAAGCTGCACCAGGTCGTGAAACGGCACATTCAGCTTCGTCTTGCAAGAAGCTTCAGCGATGCGGACAGAAAGCGATAACTGCATGGCAAAAACCTAACTCCGCGCGGGATCGCAGAATGTAGCCTGCGATTTCCACCATGAGAAATCAGTCGTTGAGCACATATGTTGTCGAGTCATTTGTTCTGTGAGAGGCTCCTTGACGATCAACGACTCACGGGCCACACTCTGCCCCCCTTGCGTGAGCCGCTTGCGTGAGCCGCTTGGCCTGCGTTGGGAGGTGTAGCTCAGTTGGTAGAGCAACGGACTTTTAATCCGTAGGTCGTGGGTTCGAGTCCCACCACCTTCACTACCGAACGCCGTAATCAATAAGAGGTTACGGCGTTTTTTGTTTCGGTGTTTTGGCTGTCTTTTTCAGTTCTATGCCCAATCTATGCCCTATCACGCTGTTTTCGTTCCCAAAAGCCGATCGAACGTCGCCGCCGCTTGCCCCCGCATGGCCGGGACAACGTGACTGTAGGTGTTCAGGGTCAAGGCGACGTTGGAGTGCCCCAGCATCTCTTGAATCACTTTTACACTGATGCCCTCGGAGAGCAGTAGCGTTGCCGCCGAGTGTCGCAGCCCGTGAAACGTAATCGCTTCAGGCAGCCCCGCCGCTTTGCGAACTGGATGCCAGACTCGCCGAGTGAAGTTTGACTTCCGCAGCCAGCCGCCTTCGACACTTGGAAACACGGTCGCTCCGCCAGCCAGGCCGTTTGCCAAGAGTGACCGCTTGTGTCCCCATAAAGCCGCCGTCGCCATCGCGGGCAATGCAATCTGTCGCCGTCCACTTCGACTCTTGGGTTCCTTCAACACCAACTGCCCAGCAACTTCCTCAAGTGAGTGGCGAACCGACAGCGTCCCGCGTTCAAGGTCGATGTCCGCCCATTGCAACCCGAATAATTCACCTTGCCGCAGTCCGGTCGTCATCGCCAGCACGAACAAAGCATGATAGCTCGTCTCTTGGCTGGCCTTGAGCGTCGCCACAGCTTGATCGACCGTCAGCGGGTGAATGTCCTTCCGCTGATGTCTCGGAGCCGTGATCGCATCGCACGGGTTCCGAGTGAGCAGCCCCCATCTCACGCCGATGTTGAACGCACGCCGACAGGTCGCATAAGCGTATCCTTGAGTTCTGGCTCCAACCTTGTCGCGGACCATCGCCGTCAGCAGCCCTTGAACGTGAACCGGCTTGAGCATTGCCAACCGGATCGACCCGATTCGGGGCTTGATGTGTTTCTCTGCCAGCCCGCGATATCGGTGGGTCGTGTTCGCAGCACACTTCGCAGCGGCTTCATCATTCAACCACTTGTCGAGCAAGTCGCCCACAGTCATCCGTCCGGTATCAATCAACGTCCCGTCGAGCTTCTGTCCCGCCAGCTTCGTTAGCTTGTCGGCGACTTCTTTTTTCGTGTGACCGTAGACCGCTTTACGCAATCGCTTGCCGGTCGCATCGGTCCCGATGTTGATTCGAGCCACCCAAAGCCCGTCAGGTCGTTTTGCAATGCTGCCCTCGCCCTTGCCGCGCCGACTCATGGTTTGCTGCCTTTCGATGACTGGGGTTGAACTCCGGTTTCCTCTTGCTTGACGAGTGCCAAGTTGAATCGTGTTGCCAATCGGTCGATCAAATCCGAGCGGAGTGATTGCTCGCCTCGAATGAATCGCCGCAGTGAACCTCGCGGTACTGCGGTTTCAATTTGAATGCGCTTGAGCGGCAGACCGCTTTCGAGCAGTACGCTCCGCAGTGAATCGCTGACTGTGACCGACTTGGCTTTCTTCTTTGGCATGGTGTGGTCTATTCAAACCACTGCGGCGGCCAACGTCAAGGTCATCCCCCTGCCCGATGTCATCGCAACTCGCCACGGTCATGCCGGCTGAATCTGTTCCGGCAATATTGCCGGAACAAACAACAACACTGGCTGACTGTGGCGACGGGCGGAAGCAAGCCTCAACAGCTTCCGGTAACATTACCGGAAGCTGCGAAAGGTGACTCGCGTGACAAGATCGGCGCTCACGTCGGCTTGTCCGGTCGCACGATCGACAAGTTCGACAAGATCGCCACGACGCTGCCCGATGTCAGAGCGTCCGTCGCCAGCGGCAAGACGACGCATGAAGCGGGCTACAAGCTGGCCCGTGCGAAGGAACGCGACCTAATCAGCACCGAGGGCCCGACTTCGCGGACGTCTTCGCGGCGGCGGCCGTCGCTGGCTTGCCGATCGCAGGCTTCGCGACGGCGACGGTGGCAGTCTTCGTGTGGGCGGCGAGCGTGACCATGTCTTCCATTTTTGCGATGATCGTCGCGAGTCGTGCATCATCTTCGCTTGCCGGCCAATGGCAAATGACCAGCTTGTACGTTGCCGAATTCGGTCGCGAATCCTTCAAGTCGGCCAGCGGGACAATCGCGTCGTCGAAGTCGGGCGAGACGATCAGCAGGTCGTGGCGAACCTCTTCACTCCGGAATCGGTAATCGTGTTTCGCGACTTCCGACTCGCTGGCATACCGCCGCTGATCGTGGCAGTCAGGCGGCGGGTCGCGACGGCACCAATGCCGACGGATTGACGTCTCGATTCCCACAACCTGCAGGCGCTCGACTTCGGTCTCGGTGTCGCCGGTCTCGTTGGTCCAGTAGTCGGCCGTCAACAGCATCATCCTGATTGCCGGCGGAGCGGTCGTGACCGAGATGATGAACTCACGTTCGTTCAAAATTGAGGCGGGTGGCGATGATGCTGGCTGGCGGGACGGTGAGCCAGTGGTGGTAGCGGTTCGTGCGGCGAGTTGTTCTCGCGCCCGAAGATCAGATA
>JAYVSP010000265.1:0-3088 GCA_043775215.1 Planctomyces sp.
CCGGACTCGACTTATCGCAATGACCTGGCATCGTACAAATCACTCGTGGAACTTGTGACGCGCGCCAGAATCGCCGGAGACATTCCGTTTGAGGCTATCGGCGATGAGACGCGGCCATTCGTCTCGTGGAATGTCCACCACGAGGCAGGTGCATTCATCAGACAAGAAATTGACAACCTCTTCAAAGGTTACTGGCGCAACCTGACGCAGTCGCAGCCAAATCATTTGGAAGTGGTCGTCGAAAAGAACACCGTCGCCGGCATCGTCAAAACCGTTTGTGCCGAATTCGTCATCCCGATGACGAGTGGTCGCGGTTATTGCTCACTCCCGCCACGGTACGAAATGGCCAAGCGGTTCCGAATGTCCGGCAAAGAAAAACTCGTGGTGTTGCTGGTCACAGACTTCGATCCTGACGGCGAGGAAATCGCCAAATCGTTCGCGCGTTCCATGCGTGATGATTTCGGCATCGACACCATTCATCCGATCAAGGTTGCTCTAACTTCCGACCAAATTCGAGAACACAAACTGCTGCCGAGCATGGAAGCCAAGGCGTCAAGCAGCCGCACCAAAGGGTTTGTCGCCAAACACGGAAGCAATGTTTGGGAACTGGAAGCCCTGCGACGCTGCAAGGCATCGTGCGCCAGTCGATCGTCGGCGTGCTCGACATGGACCTTTTCGAGCGAGAACAACTGGCAGAACAAGACGACGCCGCGAAGCTCAAGGTCATTCGCCAAACCGTCCAAGAGGTTCTCAAGGGCATTCGGCTCGACGAAGGAGGTCAGCAATGAAGCCTCTGACATTCGTGCTTCCGGCATCGTTTCATCCCGGCGAGTTTCTGAAGACACCGAAGCTGCAATCGCGCTGGGATGACGCGCGCTACTTCATCAGCCTGATTCTGCGAAAGCTGTCGCGGTGGGACGTGGATGATCTCGGAGTGGTACGGCTCCACGCCAAGCACCTGATGGCAATCATGTACCAACTGACCTATGCCGCCGTCATTAAGGCTCTGGTGGATGGCGGAGTGGTCGAGCGGTTCCCCTATCAAGTCGGCCAACGCTCGTTCGGTTTTCGGCTGTCTGCGAAATTCGTAACCGACAAGCATGTGCGCATGCCGGCCACCGATCAGCGACTCATTCGACGGCTGGAAAAGTTCAGCGACGAATGCTTTGAAGAACGTCAAGCACGAATGAAGGACGTGCATCACGCGCTGGCCAGGCAACAAGTCCGGCTCCAAATTCATGGCAACCGCGCTCGTGAGATCCTTTCGGGACTTCCCCAGGTCGAGAATCAGTTTGATTGTCAGGGTGTCTTGGTTGATGACATCGAAAATCGTGACTTCCGCATGAGCGTTGGCCAATTCGGCCGCGTCTTCAACAACATCTCGAACTTGAAGCGCGAACTCCGCGACGAACTGCATGTCGGCGGCGAAAAGCTCGGCTACGTCGATCTGTCGTGCGCCCAGCCGGCTTTCTTAGCTAAGGCGATGCAAGACGCCTCGCAGAGTGTTGGCGGCGTGCAGCGGCCGACTTTGATCGAATCGCAATCGTCGAATTTCCGGGTTCCGGGGTTCTTACGAACGGAGACAGAAGACAAAGGCACAAGGCAGGCAGCAGGCAGAGGACAAGGGGCAGCGGGGTGTAGTAATTATGATTCGAGCCTGTCCGAAGCCGTACATTATGATTCGAGTCCGTCCGCGATTCAAAACGCCGACTTTGGACTGTATCGGTCGCTGGTGCAGCGAGGCGAACTGTACGAAGTCCTGTTGGCCGATCTTGGCCACAGCATCAGCCGCGACGAGCTGAAACGCCGCTTCGTGGCCGATGTCCACGCCAAACGCAAAGCGAATTTTCGGGGCGCAGAGTATCCGAGCATCGTGGAAAATAAATTTCGCGAACGCTTTCCGACGGTCTATCGCTTCATCCGCGACACGAACCGCGACGGCTACGAGCACAGCAACCTGATTCGCCTGTTGCAGCGCGCCGAATCCTCATTCGTGATCGAAACCGTCGCCGCCGATCTGCTGGCGCGACACCCGCAAATGTTTTGCCTGACGCTCCACGATGCCATCTACACGACCGCCGAGCACCTGCCCACGGTCGAGCAAGCGTTCCAACGGGCATTCGAGCAAACCAACTTCTCGATGACCTTCAAAACCACTTTTCCAAGCTCCCGACAAATCGCGTGAACGCGAATGTCACCGCTTGCCGGTGACTGGACAGTGACACCATGAAGAAACAATTCCGCAAGCTGTCCGCAGAAACGCGAACGGGCGAACCGCGCCAACGGCCGCCCGCTCTGAGATCAGTTTCACCATCACAGAATTGGATCATTCGCCATCATCGGCAGCATCCCGAATCATCACTTCCGCAAGCTCGTAGTTCGCCGTCTTCAAGTGACGGATGATTTCCTCAAGCTCCGCGGCATTGGCTTGGCGACTGCTGGCCAAATTCTCGTCCAACGGTCCAGACGTGTGGCCTGAGCGCGTGAAGATGGTGACGTTTCCGTTTGGCTCCACATCCGCAGGAAACATCACGAACCACTCACCGTCACGATCAACACGAGCCAGCGCAACCATCATTGAACTCTCTCGAAAAGTGATGACCTCACCGCACACCCAAAGGAACCATTGCCATGACGGAGCGAACGCTATTCGACAACGACCAACCAGACAAGCCGCCGCCGAAGCTCCCACACAACGGCAGCGTGACCAGCCGGCAAGCCGCCGAACTCGCAAGACCATTCGCGGCCCAGCAACAAGAGCAGGTCTTCCAAGCGATCGCACAATCCGGCGCGAACGGGATGACCGACCAAGAGGTTGAGGATTCGCTCGGCATCGCCGGCAATTCAGTGAGACCGCGCCGAATGGCGCTGTGGAAGGCTGGCCGCGTGAAAGACTCCGGCAACCTGAGACTGACCAAGAGCGGGCGTTCCGCCGTCGTGTGGATCGTGACGCCGCCCCACGAGAACAAGCCGGGGACAACATCCAAAGCCGAATGGCCGCTTGATACGAACCCGAATGCGGCCGGGAGCTAGTCCCTCCGAGATATCAACCGCGCCGCTAGGACTCTTTCAGGCGCGCGGGCGCGAG
>JAYVSP010000266.1:0-1632 GCA_043775215.1 Planctomyces sp.
TATAAACCGACGGCATGTAGTCCGTTAGACCGTAGCTCAATGCGTCGGTCTGACCAAAGCCATTGCTCGGACACAGGAAGGTGGCGACTTTGGTTCGCGCGACCACGGCATTCTGGCTGTTGACGCTGTTCGTGTAGTGATACTGAAAGTCAAAGCGTTGATAGAGCGGTGCCTGGTCCATGTATGGGAGAAAGGCCATGAAGGCTGAAACTGGAAACAACCGGCGCACGATGGCTTGGCGATCAGTTCCCTCTCCCCCGGACGGAAAGCGGCCGTACGTCGATTCGTAATTGTGAAGGGACAGACCAATCTGCTTGAGATTGTTTTTGCACTGACTCCGACGCGCCGCTTCGCGAGCCTGCTGCACGGCAGGCAGAAGCAACGCGATCAGGACGGCGATAATCGCGATGACCACGAGCAGTTCAATCAGAGTGAAACCGTGTCGGTTCCGTCTGCGAAGTACTCGATTCTCTGCATCATCACGCCGTAAGAAATCCTGCAACATTGAGACAACTCCTGAGCCAGGGACACGAACTGGGAAGCAGCGAATAGGGAGTCAACCCCGGCCTCGCCACACGATCATTCAAACATTCAAGCAAACATGATAATGAAAGGCAACTCTAGGCAACCAAATCTGCGAGGCAACTCACACCAAAGAACGCCTCCTCGAAATCGCATCCGAACTGCATGGAAGAATTTGGGGTTATCAAAGCTGGCTTGCAACATTCGTCTGGACTAGGGAACAATGGGAGCGTTGCCTGAGAATGTAGACTCACGGCCAGGTTGTTCACGAATCACGAATCACACTGAGTCTCTCATGCCGGATTCTTTAGATGCGCCGAATTGCTCGCGATACCTCAAGGCGTTGGGCGATCCGCTACGATTACAAATCGTCGAGTTTCTCCAAGCGGGACCGAAAACGGTCACGGAAATCGCCGAGAAGATCGAATCAGAGATCGCAAACGCATCACACCACTTGCAGGTGCTTTCCCGTGCTGGCTTGGTCACCACGGAACGAGACGGCAAGTTCTGCTACTACTCACTTGCTCCGGATATCCACATCCGTGGCTCATCACGCGGGCTGAGTAGCTTGGATTTCGGCTGCTGTCGTCTGGAACTCGGACGCAGAAAATCGAGTCGATGACGCTAGTCAAGTAGGGTGCGTCGGGTCTTCGAGACGCACCGTTCCAATCAATGTTCGTGGCATGGTGCGTCTCGAAGACTTGACGACACCCTACGTGCTGCTTGTTCTGTCTCACAACCCCGTGATCGGTTCGGCCGAGGCGGCGGCGAGGACTTCTCGGGGGATGCTGGGGTTGAGGCGGAGTTCGCCCGGATCGACGAGGCGTTGCAGCATCGTGGCGACGAGGTGCTTGATGCGGATCGGTTCCGAAGAGGGTTCCGCCGCGTCGCGGGTCGATTGGCCAAGGACTTGGCCGGACTTGATGCCTCCGCCGGAAAGGAGCAGCGGGGTGAGATTGCCCCAGTGGTCACGGCCTCCGTTCTTGTTCACGCGCGGCGTGCGACCCATCTCGCCCGTGGCGACCAGCATGATCTTGTCGCTCAGCCCGCGCGAGGCGACATCGTCGAGGAACGCCGAGATCGCGTGATCGAGCGGCGGACCCATGTACC